>JAFVVB010000181.1 GCA_017502425.1 Ruminococcus sp.
GATGACGAGCATTTTGATAAAATCGCTGATACATTCAGCAACAGCATCGTGGAATTCGTAGATGTTAGAGATAGCTTTAAAAGTGCATACGACGGCGGAACTCAGGTTTACTATAAAACCGACCACCACTGGACCACTCAGGGTGCATACATCGCTTACACTCACCTTGGTGATGCGTTAGGCTTTAAACCTTATAATAAAAGCAACTACGAAATCACAGAGCACGAAGGATTCTACGGTACTACATATTCTTCAAGTGGCTACTGGTTTACTAAACCTGACACCATTGAATTATGGAAGTGCAACGCACTTAACGATTACACAGTTACTATCAACGATGGCGGTAAAACAACCGAGTCTTCATCACTGTTTTTCACTGACCATTTGAAAGAGGACGATAAGTATCCTGTTTACCTTGATGGTAACCATCCTTACACTTGCATAAAGAATAACACCATCAAAAGCGACGAAAAGCTTTTAGTTATCAAAGACAGCTTTGCTCACTCTTTAGTCCCATTCTTAGCTGACCATTACAGCGAGATAGTAATGATTGACTTGCGTTATTACAAGGAAGATGTCTCAAAACTCATCGAAAGCGAAAAATTCGACCAGATGTTATTTCTTTACAGCATCGATAATTTAGCCACCGACACTAACGTTTCATGGTTAAAATAAATATGACATAGAACAACCCCGCTGATTTTTCAGCGGGGTTGCTTTTTATAATTTATTATTTAAGTTTTGATATATTAGCTCTTGCCTTTTTGATAACTCTAAGGTCGTTATCATAAGTGCACTTATTATGAACATCGTTTAAATCAACCCAGATATATGAATCAATTTCTTCTTTCTGCACGGTAACGTCGGTAGAAAATGTCTGAGCCATAAAGAAGACTACTCTCTTTTTAATCTTACCGAACGGACAGTAATCCGAAACTTCTCTGAAGCTGTCAACGATTTCAACGTCAAGTCCGGTTTCCTCTTTGATTTCTCTGATAGCAGTCTGCTGTTCAGTCTCGTCTTTTTCAACGTGACCTTTCGGGAAACTCCAGTATCTTCCGTTGTGGTTTTTAACGAGCAGGACTTTATGATTATTCTCGTTAGCTTTATGGATAATAATCGCACCGCATGATTTTTCATACAGGCAGTTGATGGATTTAATCTCTATATTTCTTAAAGATTTCAGTCTTTCTAATATTTCAGGCTCGTAAAAAATCTCGTTCTCAGGCGCGATGATGCATTTTTTCTCACCATTACCCAAAGCTGCGACGGCAATAACTACGCCGCGCAAAAACTCGTACACTTTCTTTCTGCTGATAATGTACGAACTGATATTTTTTTGAGAATCCGAGTCAGCATAACCTGAGTATAATCCGTCTGATATCTCTCCGTAAATATTTACTCTTACCTTTTTTGCCAGCATACCGTCACACCTCCTTTTTAGTATAGTGAATATAAGTTCTCAATCTGAGTCTGAGAATTAGCTGTCAGAGTGCTGTTAACAAAAAGCACTTCAGTAATTCCATTATCCTGACAGTATGTCTTTAAATTATCTTCGTAATAGCTGTAATCGATAACGTGAACTTCCTCGTAATTAGCAGTGAGGTACGGAACCATAGCGTTACCGAAGGAGTCTTTAACAACCGCTATTTTCTTGCCGTTAGTAAGGTCTTTATTGTACTCAACAAATGTAGGACAATCGCCCCAGATAAACACACCGTATGCATACGGACCTGAAGACTCGCCCTCGAAATAAACCGATGTTTCATACGGCGAAGAACCCATACTGTCGGTTCTCATAGCGTATGTGCTATATGGAAAAGTCCAGAAATACACAGTGTCTAAATTTTCGTAAAGTCCGCTATCACAGTAAGCAAGCTCGCCCTCAAAACCTTCGATGGTGTTTTCTTTACACACCGAAAGGTCAAGTACTCGCTGGTCGGTCTGCTCACAAAAAGCCTTATATCCGTAGTAAGCACCTAAACCTGTCCAGTAGTTGTCCGTATTGAAGTACAGATATTCTTTGCTGTGCTCGCTAAGCTCATTATAGCAGTTAATAGGAATTACGTCATCTATATAGTTTGTGTAAACTGACTTGATAAAATCAGCCTGAGAGTTGGTATTAACACTATTTTCCTTTTTCACACGTTCAGGAAGTGCAAATTCGATGTGCGAAGGCACAACCATATTGTACACGGTGATTTCATCTTTCACGCTGGTTTTAAAATCCGAGATGCACTCAGCATATTCAATAGCTGACTCATCAGTGCCCGAGAACAGCTCAAGTGCAGATTTATTATAAATAAACACACCGCTGTTTAGAGTAGAGAAATAACCTTTACTCTTTTTATCATCCTCAATTTCAGGAGCTTTAAAAGTTATCTCCTCTTTGCTCTCAGTAGCCGCCACAGTAGGTGTGGTGTTCTCCTTCGACTTCTTATCACCCGATGAAATGAGTGCTCTGACACCAGCCACAACGGCGGTGACAATAAGGATTAAAATGAGGATCATAATAGTAACGATAGTAACTCTTTTAGCCATGAGTTTTTTCTTTCTCTCACGCTGACGCTCAAGCTCGCGTCTTGATCTGCGTCGCGGATGTTCACTACCGAGTTCTCTACTACGGGTTGTACGTCTGTCATAGCCAGAGTTTCTTCGATCCATCATCTTCCCTCCTTCAAGTCCCAGTTAGACATGTACTATTATAATACAAAAACCGCATGTATACAACAAATTTTTATCTTTTTGTGTTATTATGCTGAAAATATACGCGAAATTTTAGTTTATTACTGTAATGTGTGTGCAAATTTGTTGCATAAAAACCCAAAGTATGTTATTATTAAGTGATTATTTTTTTAGAAGGTGACCACTTTGACATACGATTTTTCTCAGAAAGTTCTGGCTTTAAAGCCTAACGCTATACGTGAGATTTTAAAAAGTGCGTCTGACCCGGGCGTTATTTCTCTTTCTGCAGGCAACCCTGCTCCTGACGCTTTTCCGGTAGACGCTATCAAAGAAATATCTGAAAGATTACTCAGAGAAAACCCTATCGGTGTTTTACAGTACGGTATCAGCGACGGCTACACAGAGCTTCGAAATACTCTGAAATCCTACTTAAAAGAAGAGCTTGATATCATTAAAGAAGACGATGAACTCATTATCGTTTCAGGTGCTCAGCAGGTAATGGACCTTACCGCTAAAACTTTCTTAAACGAAGGCGACGTGCTTTTATGCGAAGCTCCGTCTTTCGTCGGTGCACTCAATACTTTCAGAAGCTATAACGTCGAACTCGTTGGTGTTACTGTTGAAAAAGACGGTATGGATATGAGTGAACTTGAAGAAAAGCTCATTAAATATCCTAACACCAAGCTCATCTACACTATCCCTAACTTCCAGAATCCGTCAGGCGTTACCATGAGCCTTGAAAAACGTAAAAAGCTCTGTGAACTCGCTAAAAAATACGGTGTATTAATCATAGAAGATAACCCATACGGGGATTTAAGATACTCAGGCGAAGATGTCCCATGTATCAAGAGCTTTGATGAAGACGGCATAGTTATTTACTCGGGCTCATTCTCTAAAGTAGTTTCCCCTGGTATCAGAGTCGGATTCATGGTAGCTAATAAAGCTGCTATGGCTAAACTTATCGTCTGCAAACAGGGTCAGGACGTCCACACCACTATGTGGTCACAGATGATATGCAACGAGTTTATGACTAAATATGACTATAAAGCTCACCTTGACTACTTAAGAGCTTTATATACTAAAAAAGCACAGCTGTGTATGGACTTACTCGATGAACACGTTATCGATAAAGGCATCACATACAACAAAATCGAGGGCGGTCTTTTCATCTGGTGTACTTTACCAAAGCATATCGATATGCTCACTTTCTGCAAGGCGTTGACCGAAAAGAAAGTGTGCGTAGTTCCTGGCAACGCTTTCTTAACTGACAGCGCACTTTACTGCGATTCGTTCAGAATCAACTTCTCTACTCCGACCGACGAAGAACTTAAAAAGGGCATCGAAATTATCGGTCAGACACTCGACGAGTTTAATAATTAACTAATATTATAGATTTATCAAAAGGTGATTTTTATGCAAGAAACTACACAGACTACGGCAAAAAAGAAGGTTGTACTTTCTGCCATACAGCCTAGCGGCACCATTACTCTGGGCAACTACTTAGGAGCTGTCAGAAACTGGGTTAAGATGCAGGAAAACGACGAGTACAACTGTCTTTATGCACTCGCTGATTTACACACTATCACAGTAAGACAGGAAACCGCTGCTTTCAGAAAAAATCTTTACGATGCATACGCGTCTATTTTAGCATGTGGCATCGATACTGAGAAATCTCCGTTTTTTATTCAGAGCCACGTTCCTGCTCACTCACAGCTTGCGTGGATTTTAAACTGCTACACACAGTTCGGTGAGCTTTCACGTATGACTCAGTTTAAAGATAAGAGCGTAAAACACGCTGATAATATCAACGCAGGTTTATTTACTTACCCTGTACTGATGGCAGGCGATATTCTGCTTTATCAGGCTGATTTAGTTCCTATCGGTGCTGACCAGAAACAGCATCTCGAGCTTGCTCGTGATATCGCTAACCGTTTCAACGGAATTTACGGCAATACTTTCAAAATCCCTGACGGATTTATCCCTAAAAACGGCGCAAGAGTTATGAGCCTTCAGAATCCTACATCAAAGATGAGTAAATCTGACACTAATGTTAACGGATGTGTGCTTCTGACTGACTCCGATGATGTAATTATGAAGAAGTTCAAACGTGCCGTTACTGATAACGACGCTAAAGTATTCTACGGAGAAGGCAAACACGGTATCAACAATCTTATGTCCATCTACTCAGCAGTCACAGGCCTTACATATGAGCAGATTGAACACGATTTTGACTCTAAAGGCTACGGCGACTTTAAAGTAGCTGTCGGCGAAGCTGTTATAGCCGAGCTTTCACCTATCCGTAAACGCTACGAAGAATTCGTTAAAGATAAAGCGTACTTACAGCAGTGTTACGCTAAATCCGACGAATTTGCTAACCGTCTTGCACAGCGTACTATCGATAAATGTATGAAGAAAATCGGATTCATTAAATAATCAAACATAAAAAACCGCAGGGAAAACCCTGCGGTTATTTTTATATCTATCAGTCTTTGATAATAACTGCGTTTCTACCTTTTAAAATAAGCTTTTCGCCGTCGATATCGTAGTCGCCAAGTATAAATACTATTTCGCCTACGTTTTCAAGCGTAACCACTCGTTTTTCTTCAGATACGTTGAAGTATACTGTAAAGCTACCACGTTTATAAATAAAGAGATTATCGCCTTTTTCTGCACGCAACACCTCAAAGTCGGAGCCGTTCGAAAGCTCAGGATACTCGTGGCGAAGTGCGATAAGTGTCTTTAAATTCTCGTATATACTACCCTTTCTACCCATGTTATTCTGGACAGTAGGAGCATCTTCACTTTTATCAACAGGAAGGTAGAGCATATTCTCATAAGCTTTAGAAAAGCCTAGGTTTTCAGTATCATCCCACTGCATCGGTGTACGTGAGCCTGTACGTGAGAATCCGCCTTCTTTAGACACTAAATCAGTCTGATAACGCATACCGATTTCGTCGCCATAGTATACAAATGGCACACCCGGCATAGTCATCATAAATGTATGAGAAAGCTTTATCATTTCCTCGCTCATATAGAAAGTAGCTCTAGGCATATCGTGGTTGTTGGTCATAAAGCAAATGTAGCCGTTATCCTTGGTAGCAGGATAGTTAACCATGTACTCACTGAGGAAAGTAGTAAGATCACCCTGTGCACTATCGGAGAAAAAGCTCTTATTCTCACCATCTACCAGATAACGGAAAAGAGTAGAGTATCCGTTGCCGTAGTGGTCAAGATAGAAGTCCATATGGAAACCGCCGTCGTTGATAGAACGCTGAGGATTACACCACTCTGACACGAGTGCACACTCAGGGTATTCCTCATCCATCATCTCTCTGATTCCTGCCCAGATTTTAGAAGTAGCGATTTTTTCATCGTCATTCTTAACCAGAGAATCAGCCATATCAACTCTGAATCCATCAACGCCTAAATCCATCCAGTAACGCATAATATCTTTGATAAGTTCTACCGTGTTTTTAGCTGCGTCACAATCGTGTGGCATCTGCCACTGAGGATGAGTAATATCGTAAAAACCGTAGTTTAAAGCAGGCTGAGATGAGAAGTAGTTAACAAGATAGTTTCCGTCACGCTCACATATACCACACATAAGTCGATACTGAGGTGGCGCATCCCACACCGATTTAGTGAAAATATATGTGTCAGTATATTCATTACGGCACGCTTTTTTAGACTGTAAAAACCACTCGTTTTGGTCACTGGTGTGGCCTGGTACTAAGTCGAAAAGAACTTTTATACCCATATCGTGAGCAGTACTCAAGAGTTCTTTCACATCATCGAGTGTTCCGTATCTCTGGGCTACTTTTTTATGATCTCTGACGTCGTATCCTGCGTCCATAAACGGAGAATCGTAAATCGGATTTATCCATAATGCATTACATCCAAGCTCTTTAATATAAGAAAGCTTTTTGATAATACCCTGAATATCACCGATACCGTCGCCGTTAGAGTCGTAGTAGCTCTGGGGATATATCTCATAAAATACAGCGTTTTCTAACCATTTTGGCATAATAACTTTCTCCTTGATATTAAAAGATTTCTATATTTTAATTCTAACACCCGTGTCAACAAGTGTCAACAAAGCAAGCTCTCATTTTTTGGATTCCAAAAACTCACCATTGCACCAGCGAATAATATCGCATAGTATGTAATGTACAGATAGGAGGGCATACACTTGAAAATTTCACAACTAACAAACGATAAAGTTATGATATCGTTGTGCTCAGATGATATGAAAAATTTTGAGCTGGAATTCAATGAGCTTGGTTTATCAAATCCTCATTCCAAAAGAATCATCACAAGACTTCTGACTCTCGCATGCACCAGTTCAGGGCTAGCTACTCATAACAAACAGATTCTGTGTGAAGCCCTGCCAAATTGCGACGGATGTGTACTTCTCATTTCCCTCAGCGATAAAAAGCAGAAAAGAAAAACCTACCGCATAAAGCGAATAAAAGAATACCCGTGTTTTAAATTCAGCAGTGCAGAACACTTTATGAGCGCAGTAGAAAAACTATACTGTGCCGACTGTTTATTCTACAACAACTCAGCATTTTTATATAAAGAAAACTACTACCTTGTGTTTGATTATCCGCTTGTTCCAAAATGTGCCGAACACATACTGCTCGAATTCTCAAAAAGAGTTAAAGGCTCAAAGACATTCATATCAAGACTATGCGAAAACGCTAAAGCTTTATCCCGCGGAAACGCTATTATTCACATAGGAAGTTTTATGTAATCATTGATTATTCTCCTTTTCAGGCGTATAATAATCATGGTGATTATGTATGTACGAATTAGTAAAAGTCAGCGAAAAATGCTACTATATCGAAAGTCCGTCCAAGGTCGGTATTTATAAGCAAAACGAAAACGACGTATATCTCATTGACTCGGGCTCAGATAAAAATTCTGCTAAAAAAACGCTTAAAATATGCAACGAAAATGGCTTTAATATCAAGGGCATTATAAATACTCACGCTCACGCTGACCACATCGGTGGCAACGCCTATATAAAGCAAAAAACAGGATGCGACATATTTTGCAGCAGTATCGACAGACCTTTTTTAGAGTTTCCTATTATTAACCCGCTGCACATATACGGCGGATATATCCCGAAAGAAATGGAGCATAAATTCTTTCTCGCTGAAAAAAGTGTAACTAAGGATATAAGCTCACCCCACTTTCCAAAAGAGCTTAAAACCTTTGACATCAGCGGTCATTCGCTAGGTATGATAGCAATAGTCACTGATGATAACATAGCTTTCGTCGGTGATATAGTATCAAGTGAGGATATCATAAAAAAATACGGTATCACGTATCTTTTAGATATCAAAAAGCATCTTGAATCTTTAGACTTCGTCTATAATATGCACGCTGATAAGTTTATTATGTCACACGTTATGACAGTAGACGATATCAAACCGCTTATTAATATCAATCGGGATAAAATATTTGAAATATGCGATTTGATTTTATCGCTTTTAAAAGAACCTTTAACGTTCGAAGTATTACTGAAAAAGCTGTTTTATCACTATGAACTTAAAATGAGCATAAAACAGCACTCACTCGTAGGCAGTACGGTACGCTCGTACTTAAGCTACCTTAAAAACGAGGGTAAAATCGACGCGATAATCGATGACAATATGATATACTGGAAAACCATATAACAAAAGCCTCCGAAAAAATCGGAGGCTTTTTTCTATAATTTGATGTCAAATATTTTTCTGACGTTTTTTGAAAAAATCATTTCGTTTTCTTCTTTTGTCAGTCCGATAGCTAAAAATCTCTCAATCTCTTCGCTTGGGTCCCACATCGGATAGTCGGTAGCAAAAAGTACGTGCTGTGCACCGTAAGTACGCACGACTTTCTTAGCAGCCTCAGGAGTAATAGCGTAAAGGCTCGAAGAACAATCAACGTAGAAATTAGGTATTCCTGCGTATTCCTTACACGCATCTTCCCATATCGACCAACCGCCAAAATGAGCACCTATAACAGTAAGATTTTTAAACCTTTTTAAAACAGGTAGGAGTCTGTTCGGATTAGAGTAGTCGTATCTGTTGTCACCTGTGTGCATAAGCACAGGGAGATTGAACTCTTCGCACAGCTCATAAATCTTTATACATCTTTCGTCATCAATCGCAAATTGCTGAATATCAGGGTGGAGCTTGATGCCTTTGAGTGAAAGCTCTACCAAATGCTCCACGTCAGCTCTCTGATTCTCGCTGTCAGGATGGAGTGTGCCAAGACCCGTGAAAAGTCCGTTACTCTCTTTTACACTCATAGCTATAAACTCGTTGATAGACTTGACCTGCTTAGGAGTAGTAGCAACCGATTGAACGATAAAGTGATCAATGCCTGCTTTCTTTCCTCGTGCTACTAAATCCTCGGTAGTACCAAGACATTTAGAAACTATGTCATAAAAGTTATCAGTACCACCGACCGCTTTAGCTGCGATTTTCTCAGGATAGATATGGCAGTGTGAATCAATAACAGTAAAATCCTTAACCATTACGCAGTTTCCACACTTTCTGCTTTTTGCAGACCGAGTTTTTCGACTGCCTGCTCACGCATTTTATACTTCATAATCTTACCTGCGGCGTTAGTCGGGAACGATGTCACAAAGTCAACGTATCTAGGAACCTTATGACGAGCCATATTAGCTAAGATGTAATCTTTCATCTCCTGCTCAGTCATTGTTTCACCCTCTTTTAAGATGATACACGCCATAATTTCTTCACCGTACTGTTCATCAGGAACACCGATAACCTGAACGTCGGAAACCTTCTCATGAGTATAGATAAACTCCTCGATTTCCTTAGGATAGATATTCTCACCGCCACGGATAATCATATCCTTAAGACGACCTGTGATACGGTAGTTGCCTTCTTTAGTTTTGCACGCAAGGTCACCTGTATGGAGCCATCCATCTTTATCAATAGCGGCAGCAGTAGCCTCAGGCATTTTATAGTAACCTTTCATGATGTTGTAACCACGTGCTAAAAACTCACCCGCAACTTCATAGTCACATTCTTCACCTGTATCAGGGTCAACGATTTTACACTCGATTTCAGGAAGTGCACGACCAACAGTAGTAACTCTGACCTCAAGCGGATCATCAGTAGAACTCATAGTACAACCAGGAGAAGCCTCGGTCTGACCATATACGATAGTGATTTCTTTCATATTCATTTTATCTACAACGTCCTGCATAACAGAAATAGGACAAGGAGAACCTGCCATAATACCTGTACGCATATAGGAGAAGTCTGTTTTAGTAAAATCCTCGTGCTCAAGCAAAGCGATAAACATAGTAGGTACACCGTGGAATGCGGTAATGTGCTCGTTATGAATACACGCAAGAGCAGGCTTAGGTGAAAAATAAGGAAGTGGTAAAAGTGTACCGCCGTGTGTCATGGTAGCTGTCATAGCCAATACCATACCGAAACAGTGGAACATAGGAACCTGTACCATCATTCTGTCAGCAGTAGAAAGATCCATTCGGTCACCGATACATTTACCATCGTTTACAATGTTATAGTGTGTGAGCATTACGCCCTTAGGGAAACCTGTGGTACCTGATGTGTACTGCATATTACATACATCGTTTTTATCAACGAGTGCAGCCATACGATGAACCTCAGAAAGCGGAACTTTAGATGCAAATTCAAGCGCCTGATTCCATGTCATACAGCCTTTCTGCTTAAAGCCTACTGTGATAACGTTACGTAAAAACGGCAAACGCTTTGAGTGCACCTGATCGCCCTCTTTAGTATTATCAAGCTCAGGACAGAGTTTTGCTACTATCTCACCGTAGTCAGTGTCTTTTGAACCCTGAGTCATAATGAGGGTATGAGTATCAGATTGTCTGAAAAGATACTCAGCCTCGTGGATTTTATACGCTGTGTTTACAGTAACTAAAATAGCACCGATTTTGGTAGTCGCCCAGAAAGCGATGTACCACTGTGGAACGTTAGATGCCCACACCGCTACTTTAGTACCAGCTTTTACACCCATAGCTATGAGAGCTCTCGCAAATGTATCAACGTCATCTCTGAACTCTGAGTATGTTCTGGTATAATCAAGTGTAGTATATTTAAACGCATACTGGTCAGGGAATTCCTCAACCATTCTATCAAGTACGTCAGCAAAAGTAGCATCAATCAGTAGGTCTTTTTTCCATACGTACTTACCTGTGTGTCTTTTATTTGAGTAAAGTGTGCTCTTATTTTTAGAAGTGTCATCAAACTGCTTCATAAACTCTTTGAACTGGGAGAAAATAATCTCCATATCATCGAGCTCTTCGCACCAGCTAGGGTCCCAGATAAGGGAGATATAGCCGTCATAGTTAACTGAGCTGAGCGCAAGCATCATTTCTTTTATCGGAAGCTCACCCTCACCAGCTAAGCAATACTCAAGCTCACCGTCTACCTTTTTAGCATCTGAAAAATGAACGTGTTTTACATATGCACCTAAGTTTTTGATAACCTGACTCGGTGTTTCTCCGCATGTAAAGTATGCATGAGATAAATGCCAAAGTGCCGCAACGTTATCACTCGCAAAGCTATCGAGTACCGAACACAAATCTTCAGTAGAAGCGAAAAGCTCGGCTGTTTCAATCAGCAGAATAACGTTGCTTTCAGTAGCTTTGCTAAGAACTTTTTCGATGAGGCTTTTAACCTGATTTATCGCCTTTTCTTTATCGTCTGAGTTGTGCGCACGCATTCTGATGTGTGGAATTTTCAGGTTTTTCGCGATTTCAATACAGCTGTTGATTTCCTTTAAAGTTTCCTCTTCGCAGCTTTCGTCAGCAATATCGTTTACTACGTCGATACATGGAATCTCGAGTTTTTTCTCGAACAGTCTACGCAATGTAGCTGCTGCGGTGTAATCGTGAAACGCACCGTCTTTCTCAGTAAACAGACGGTTGTTGATATTATGAAGCTCTATACCCTTAAAGCCGATATAATTAGCCGCCTCACAAAAATCTTCAAACTGGCTGTTATGCCAGCCTTTAGTAGAAAATGACAGTTTCATTCATTACACCTCCTCGTAAACGATTTTATTAACAGCGTTTAAGTACGCTTTGATACTGGCACCGATGATGTCAGTAGAAATACCATTACCCGAATAAAGCTTTGAACCATTTCTGAGTTTAACGAGTGCTGAACCCATAGCCTCTTTACCCTGAGTAACTGACTGAATCTGAAAATCATCGAGTTCGTAATGATGACCTACTATCTGGTCAATAGCTAGGAAAGCCGCATCGACAGGACCGTCGCCGATACTGATACCTGACAACTGCTGACCCTCTTTCTCAAGTGTAATCTGAGCACTGGAGTTAATAATATTACCGTTATTGATAATATATGAAACAAGCTTGTATGTAGAAGGTACAGAAAGAGCAACGGATGCAATAATTGCATCGAGTTCCTTAGCACCGACGTTTTTCTTCTCTGCTACTCTCAAAAACTCCTCGTATACTTTGTTCTGGTCTTCTTCAGAAAGGTCATATCCGAGCATATTGACAGCAACACATACATCTTCGATACTGTCTTTAGCGTCTAAGTGGATAGAATTTTCATCAGTACTGGAAACGGTAACAGTGCTGTTCTCGTTATTAGCGTTTTCAGAGATGCGGTTAATCTGCTTTATGATCCTATGCATTTCAGTATAACGGATATTAGTACCAAAATCATATGAATCGCCACAGTTTTTAGCCATAGTAGCAAACTGTTCAAGTGGTACGCAATCACCGTCAACCGCTGTTTTCACGATATCTACACCCTGTCTTACTGATAATATAGCCTGCGCTGAAGCTAAACCATTTTTATTATCGCATTTAACACCCATAGGAACCTGAGCTTTTTTACTGATTTTCTTAGCAAAATCAGCGAAATCATCAGGAAGCATAGAAGAAGCTGAATCACACACGGATACAGTTGTAGCGCCTGCTTCAACCGCAGCTTTCACTGCGTCTTTGAGAAAATCTTTTTCTGCTCTGGTCGCGTCTACGGCACAGAACTCAACGTTATCGCACCCTTCTTTCGCGGTGCTCACGCATTTTTTGATATACTCAAGCATTTTAGGGGCTTTTTTGTGGAGATTGTATTCCATCAAAGCCGGAGAAACAGGAAGCTCAATACGGATACAAGGATTAGCGGTTTTAGAAAGTGCGTTCTTAGCCATTTCGATGCTCTTAATAGTAGAACCAGCAGCAACA
This sequence comes from Ruminococcus sp., assembly GCA_017502425.1. Classification (GTDB taxonomy): domain Bacteria; phylum Bacillota; class Clostridia; order Oscillospirales; family Acutalibacteraceae; genus Ruminococcoides. The sequence goes on from JAFVVB010000181.1 coordinate 12,920, forward strand.
GACACTACACTCTTCTTAACAAATGACGCTACTGTACGTACAAATAATGTATCAGTTTTCTCGTTAGTAATTTCAGGTAGTTCAATAACATCTACGCATAGTCGCTCCAACTGACGAGCAATTTCCAGCTTTTCTTTAAAGCTGAAGTGGCTGTTTTCTTTACATAATGTTGTGTCAGCAATTCTTACGTGTTTCATAGTAATCTACCTTTCTTTCTGAAAATAAGAAAATAAAAAGTCCCTAAGGCGTAAGCCTCAGGGACGAAAATATCGCGGTACCACCCTGTTTACCGAAAAACCGGTCAACTCAGTAGGCTCTAACAAGCCTTTTGCCATGATAACGGGGCACGCCGTAACCACCTAGTAAAATTCAGCAGTTCTGCTCCAAAATGAGACTTTTTCATCCGTTTCTACCGACTCGCACCAACCGTCAGCTCTCTGAAAAAAACTATGGATAAAAAATAATTTCTTCATCGCATTTAAAAAAGATTGTTACTAATATATCATACAGTTTTTGAGATGTCAACAAATTTACGTTAATTTTTTCACTTTGACGATTTAAAGTATAATGTAGCTTTGTCCTTATGTAAAAAATGACAACTGATACATAAAATATGTGTTTGATCGCTTTCGTTTCTCTCACAACACATAAAAAAATAAACCTCCCTGAAAACAGAGAGGTTTAAATCTTTATTCATTTACAAAACCTTTATGTATAAGCGGATCTTACAGCTTGACAACCCAGTTAAAGCTGTCTTCAACCTTGCCCCACTGAATACCTGTTAAAGTATCGTAGAGGTGCTGAGTAACTTCACCGATTTCACCGTTGTTGACAGTATACTTAACGCCTTTATAACAAAGCTCACCGATAGGTGAAATAACAGCAGCAGTACCGCAACCCCAAGCTTCCTCGAGTTTACCGCACTTCATAGCTTCTTCGAGCTCATCGATAGAAATTAATCTCTCAGAAACGTTGTAGCCTTCTTTACGAAGCACTTCTAAACAGCTCATACGAGTGATACCAGGAAGTATTGAACCTGAAAGCATAGGAGTAACGATTTCTCCGTCGATTTTGAACATAACGTTCATAGCACCAACTTCTTCGATGTACTTTCTCTCTACATCGTCAAGCCATAATACCTGTGAGTAGCCTTTCTGCTCAGCTCTCTCACCAGCACGGTTAGATGCAGCATAGTTACCGCCACATTTAGCGTAACCTGTACCGCCTCTTACAGCTCTTACGTCTTCGTCTTCAATCATAATCTTAACAGGGTTGATACCCTCAGCGTAGTAAGAACCAACCGGTGAAGCGATGATGATGAAAGTAGCATTAGATACTGCGTGTACACCTAAGCTCTCATCGTTACCGTATAAAAACGGACGAAGATAGAGTGATGTGCCCTCTGAATGAGGTGTCCAGTCCTGCTCAACTTCTACGAACTTGAGTAAAGCCTCAAGCGCATCATTTTCATCAAGCTGTGGTAAGCAAAGACGCTCAGCAGAGCGATTCATTCTTCTGATATTCTCGATAGGTCTGAAAAGCTGAACTTTTTTATCAGCTGTGCGATATGCTTTTAAACCCTCGAAGATTTCTGAAGCATAGTGGAGTACAGTAGAAGCAGGGTGAATAGAAAGGTTCTCGAAAGGAACGATTCTTGCGTTAGTCCAGCCTGTTTCTTTATTATAGTCCATCATGAACATATGGTCAGTGAAAATTTTACCGAAACCTAAAGCTGACTCATCAGGTTTAGCTTTAGGAGCAGTTGTTTTTGTGATAGTGATATTCAATTAAAACACCTTCTTAAATAATTTGTGTTTACTTTAGTTATTAGCGCCGAGCTCTAATGCTTTTACGTTGAGCTCTTTCATATCTGCACGTTTAGCAGAAATAACTTTAGCTAAACCGTTTTCGATACCCTCGTTTGAATAGTCGCCGATTTCTTTGAGCATCTTACCCATAACGATCATATTAGCAAGTGATGGGATACCGTTATCTGATGCGAGCTGAGTAGCAGGAATATAGAAAACGTTAACATCATCACGCTCTACTTTACGCTCAATGAGTGTAGAGTCAGCAAAAATGAAACCGCCCGGTTTAACGTCCTTTTCAAAACGATCAAGTGAAGGGAGGTTAAGCGCTACTAAAACGTCAGGTTTGGATACGATAGGTGAACCAACCGGCTCATCTGATACGATAACTGAACATGAAGCAGTACCGCCACGCATCTCAGGACCGTATGATGGAAGCCAACTCACCTGCTTATCTTCAGTAAGTCCCTTATATGCGATGAATTTTCCTGCGAATAATATACCCTGACCACCAAAGCCGGAGAATAAAAACTGTGTACTAGCCATTATGCTTCCTCCTTTTTCGCTGATCTATCTTTATAAACGCCAAGTGGATAATATGGAAGCATATTGTCATCAATCCACTTTAATGCATCAATAGGAGTCATACCCCAGTTAGTAGGACAGCTTGATACTACCTCAACAAGCGAGAAGCCTTTACCGTCAATCTGGTTCTGGAACGCCTTTTTGATAGCTTTCTTAGCGTTTTTAATATTCTTAACATTATTTACAGTAACACGCTCTAAATACTCAGGACCGTCGAGTTCTGAGAGCATCTCACATACACGGATAGGATAACCGCAGTGGTTAACATCTCTGCCGTATGGAGAAGTCTGTGTTACCTGACCTGGTAATGATGTAGGAGCCATCTGACCACCTGTCATACCATAAATTGCGTTGTTGATGAAAATAACAGTGATATTCTCGTTTCTTGCAGCTGAGTGAACTGTTTCAGCCATACCGATTGAAGCAAGGTCACCGTCACCCTGATATGTAAATACGATGTTGTTCTCAGGGTCTGAACGCTTAACACCGGTAGCAACCGCAGGAGCACGACCGTGTGCAGCCTCAATCATATCACAGTTAAAATAATTGTATGCCATAACTGAACAACCAACCGGTGCAATACCGATAGTTCTTCCCTCTATGCCTAATTCATCGATAACTTCAGCAACCAAACGGTGTACTATACCGTGTAAACAACCCGGACAGTAGTGCATAGGCGCGTCTGTCAGAGCATGTGGTTTATCAAATACTACCATTATTCTGCACCTCCGTTTTTTTCAGCTTCAATAATAGCTCCTAATACCTGCTCAGGAGTTGGAATCATACCACCTGCACGGTTACATAAAGTAACAGGAACTTTGCAACCGGTAGCAAGCTTAACGTCTTCAATCATCTGACCCATAGAAAGCTCAACTGAAATGAAAGCCTTAGCTGTTAATGCCGCTTTCTCAAAAGGAGCCTTAGGGAATGGCCACAGTGTGATAGGACGGATAAGACCTACCTTGATGCCCTGCTTTCTAGCTTCGTTGATAGCGTTTTTAGAAACACGGGAAGCAATACCGAAAGCGGCTACAATAATATCAGCATCTTCAGTCATATATTCTTCATACATAGCCTCGTTCTCTTCAACAGCCTTATAACGCTCAAAACGTTCGAAGTTAAGTTTTTCGAGCTCCTCAGCTACGAGTGAAAGTGAGTTTACGATGTTGTGCTCACGCTCCATTTTAGTACCTGTGGTAGCCCATGGAGTCTCAGGACGCTCTTTTACCTCGAAATCGAGTTCAACCGGCTCCATCATCTGACCCATAGTACCATCAGCTAAAATCATGGAAGTCATTCTGTATTTATCAGCAAGCTCAAAACCTTTTACTGTGAGCTGTGCCATCTCCTGAACTGAAGCAGGAGCTAAAACGATCATTCTAAAATCACCGTGAGCGCCACCCTTAGTAGCCTGGAAATAGTCAGACTGGCTAGGCTGGATACCACCAAGACCAGGACCGCCACGCTGTACGTTTACAACAAGGCATGGTAAGTCGGAACCTGCCATGTATGAAAGTCCCTCGCCCTTGAGTGAAATACCAGGTGAAGAAGATGATGTCATAACACGTTTACCGGTTGATGCAACACCATATACCATGTTAATAGCAGCGATTTCACTTTCTGCCTGTAAAAAACATCCGCCGATTTTAGGCATTTTCTTAGCCATATATGCAGCGATTTCTGTCTGTGGAGTAATAGGATATCCGAAGTAGTGCTTACAACCTGCTAAAATCGCAGCCTCAGCGATAGCTTCGTTACCTTTCATCAATACTTTATCTGCCATATTCTCACCTCTCTACCTTAATTACACAGTCAGGACACATAGTAGCACAGAAAGCACAACCAATACAGCTTTCTTCGTCAGTGATGACTGCAGGGTGATGACCCTTTTTGTTGATTTCGTCTTTTGCAAGGATGAGCAGATTTTTAGGACACGCTTCAACGCACAGTCCGCAACCCTTGCAGTTGTCTGTTTTGAATGTTAGTTTTGCCATAAAAACTCTTCCTTTCCTTATACAGGTCTTGCCTGAAGACTCAGTGGCAAGAGATCCTCTATCTTGTCGCATAAGTCATTATATAACTTTTCCTCTACCGTAGTACAAACTATCGGAAGGTCAGAAAGCTTTGATACTTCGTTCGCATAAGAAACTGAACTGAGCACATCATCAGGTGTCGTTGCATCTCCTAAGTTGGAGTTATTAACGATACCGGTGAATTTCATTCGTGATGCATACTCAATCTCACGCATCACTTCAATAGTAGACTCAGCGTCTCTTGTGAGCGGACGATAGCAGTTGATAACCATGAGCATCTCATAGTCATTTTCATCTATAATCTGCGGTGCAAGTCGCCCCAGTGCAAGCGCTCCTCTGTCATCGCCACCGACATCTATAATAACAGAAAGTTCTCTATCATCAGTGATAGCGTACATATCCTGTGGCAATGCCGGAATATCGACGTTGGAGTTAGCAAATTCGGAGCAGATAAGACGGATGCCGTTATCCTCAAATTCACCACTGCTGTCTTTTGTACGGAAGTACGGATTGACAATATCAAGGTCAGCAATAGCAACACGGTCACGCTGTTTTTTAAGCATCAGCGCCATGTTTACCACTACGTTAGTTTTGCCTGAGCCATAATGTCCGCACAGTAAGGTAATTCTCTTAAAATTCTTCATAGTTCTATATTAAAGTTTATTTCTCTGGATTTTACCACTAACTGTCTTAGGAAGTTCATCTCTGAACACAACCAGTCGTGGATACTTATAAGGTGCTGTACGTGATTTAACGTAAGACTGTATTTCCTTTTTAAGGTCATCGGAAGCTTCAGTACCCTTAGTAAGTACGATAGACGCTTTGACTATCTGACCTCTTACGTCATCAGGAGCAGCAGAAACACCACATTCTAAAACGTATGGTAATTCCATGATAACTGACTCGATTTCAAACGGTCCGATACGATATCCCGAGCTCTTGATAACATCATCAACTCTGCCTTCGTAGAAGAGGAATCCGTCCTCATCACGCCACGCAACGTCGCCTGTGTGGTAAATGCCATCAACCATAACTTCGTCGGTCTTTTCTTTATCGTTATAGTAACCTACGAACAATCCGCACGGGTGACCGTTTTTGAGGTTAACTACGATTTCGCCAGGCTCACCATCAGGAACTTCGTTACCATCAGCATCAACGAGCATAACATCATAGATAGGAGCAGGTTTACCCATAGAACCGATTTTATGACTTGCGCCAGTCATATTACCGACAATCATAGTACTCTCTGTCTGACCAAAGCCTTCGATAATCTGTAAGCCGGTTGCTTTCTCAAACTGACGATAAACCTCAGGGTTTAACGCTTCACCTGCTGTGGTCATATGCTGTACAGAAGAAAAATCGTATTTTGAGATATCCTGTTTTACCATCATTCGAAGCATTGTTGGTGGTGCACAGAAAGTGGTAATCTGATATTTTGCAAACATAGGAAGTATGTCAGCAGCATCAAAACGGTCAAAGTCATAAACGAAGGTAGCAGCCTCACACAACCACTGGCCGTAGAGTTTACCCCACATCGCTTTAGCCCAACCTGTGTCAGAGATAGTGTAGTGAAGTCCCTCAGGGTCAACATTATGCCAGTATTTAGCGGTATGGAAGTGACCCAGCGGATACTTATAGTTATGAGTAGCAATCTTAGGATAACCTGAAGTACCTGATGTAAAGTACATGAGCATCAAGTCATCACCGCATGGAGAATCATCAGTTCTGTTGAAATGAGTTGAATACAATGTGTACTCATCATCAAATGTTCTCCAGCCATCTTTTTTACCGTTAACGATGAGTTTGTTTTTAAGTCCGTCGTAATCAGCAGCAGCTATATCAACCTGATGAGCAACATCATCGTCAGCAGTACAGATAACTGTGTTGATACCGGCACTTTTGAGTCTGTACTCAAGGTCGTGCGCCTGGAGCTGGTTAGGAGCAGGAATAGCGATAGCACCTAGCTTATTGAGACCAATCATCGCAAACCAGAACTGGTAGTGACGTTTTAAAATAAGCATTACTCTGTCGCCCTTCTTGATACCTAAGGACTTAAAGTAGTTAGCACACTGAGCTGATGCTTTCTTTATATCCTTGAAAGTAAATCTACGCTCTGTGTGGTCTTTCGATATATGTAACATAGCGAGCTTATCAGGTTTTTTATTTGCAAGCTCATCAACTAAATCAAAAGCAAAATTGAATTTTTCGGTGTTTTTGAATGTGATAGAAGTCGGAGTGCCTTTCTCGTTTTCAACTACATCAACGAACTTTTTATAAATACGGTCAGCTTCGCGTTTTCTTTCTTTTTTCTTAATCTCAACGAGCTTGCCTGATGAAAGCTCAGGGATAGGCTCTCCGGTAGGATTTAACACGATAGCATAGAACACACAGTCCTTACCGTTAACAGCAATCATACCATGTGGTTTATCTGAGTCAAAGTAAATGGAATCTCCCGGTCCTAAAATCTCCTTATGCTCACCTACCTGAACCATCAGATTACCTTCTACTACTATGTCTAACTCCTGACCCTCATGAGTAGTGAGCTCAATATCAGAGTTCTGAGCATTTTCATCGTAAATAGAACGAACGTAAAGTGGCTCAGCGATACGGTTCTGAAATGCATAAGCCAGATTATAGTAAGTCATGCCGTGAGCCTGAGCGACCTTCTGACCGAGTCCGGCTCTGGTTACGCTGTAAGATTTAAGTTTTGGTGAATGACCCTCGATAATGTCGGTAACGTTGACAGAAAGAGCCATCGCACAACGATAGATAAAAGCAAAGTTTAGGTCGCTTTTACCAGCCTCACAGCTGATGTACTCGTCAACCGTTACGTCGGTTTTCTTAGCCATCTGCTCAATAGAGAGATTCTGAATTTCTCTGAGCTCTCTGATACGAGCAGCCATTTCCTGAATTTTGTAATCAAGACCTGAAATCTGATTCATTTCACATTCTCCTTGTCTTTGTCAGGACGAAAAAAGCACCCGTCCCAAAGTTATCTTTGAGACGAGCGCATAATAATCACCCGCGGTACCACTCAAATTGCGATACAATCGCCACTCTCGAAGTCAAACAACTTCTATGCATTCACGCAGCAATCACGGAGAGGTTCTACTGACTTTCGCTTTCTTCCTCCCAGCTCAGAAGCTACAAACACAAAGACTGTATTCCGGTGACTTTCACCAGCCGTCACCTCTCTTTAGGTCATATCAATGTGTACTCTTCGTCATAGCCTTTTAAAAATACGGTAATAATATAGCATAACTTTCTTGAGATGTCAACATTTTTCCTATATTTATAGTATATATTACAACTTGTTTCTCTGAATCTTACCGCTTATGGTTTTTGGCAGTTCGTCTTTGAAGACTACGATACGTGGATATTTATAAGGAGCAGTACGTGATTTAACGTAGTTCTGGATCTCCTTTTTGAGGTCTTCAGACTCTTTAGTGCCCTTAGTTAATACGATGGAAGCTTTTACTACCTGACCTCTTACTTCGTCAGGCTCAGGGGATACACCACACTCTAAAACGTATGGTAATTCCATGATAACCGACTCAATTTCACATGGTCCGATACGGTAACCCGAACTCTTGATAACATCGTCAACTCTGCCGACATACCATAAGAATCCGTCTTCGTCACGCCACGCAGTATCACCTGTGTGATAATAACCATCGTGACAAACTTCCTTGGTTTTTTCATCATCTTTATAGTATCCGAGGAACAATCCGCATGGTACTTTATCAGATATCTTGATACAGATTTCACCTGTCTCACCGTTAGGAACATCATTTCCATCGCTGTCAAGCAGATGAATATCATAAAGAGGTACAGGCTTACCCATAGAACCGAGCTTACTACCCTCACCAATTAGGTTAGCGATAGAAAGTGTGGTTTCTGTCTGACCGAAACCTTCCTTGAGTTTAAGTCCGGTAGCTTTCTTGAACTGTTTATAAACCTCAGGGTTTAGCGCCTCACCAGCGGTGGTTGCACGTTTAACAGATGAGAAGTCGTATTTTGAAAGATCCTGTTTAATCATCATTCTAAGCATTGTAGGTGGTGCACAGAATGTAGTGATGCCGTAAGTTTTGAACATTGGTAAAATCTCAGAAGCATCAAAACGATCAAAGTCATATGTAAACACAGCACCTTCACTTAACCACTGACCATAAAGCTTACCCCAAAGTGCTTTACCCCAACCGGTGTCGGAAATAATAAAGTGTAAACCATCGCTCATCACACCGTGCCAATACTTAGCTGTAATGAAATGACCAAGCGGATATTTATATGAGTGAAGTGCGATTTTCGGATAACCTGTTGTACCTGATGTGTAGAACATCAGCATAGGGTCATCACCGCACGGTGAATTATCGTCTCTGTAAAAATGTGCTGAGAAAAGGTCAAACTCTTCGTCGAAACAATGCCAGCCGTCTCTCTTGCCACCAACTAAAACTTTAGTAGTAAGTGTAGGTGATTTTTCCTGAGCAATATCAACCTGATGAGAAACATCCCCATCAGCAGTACAAATAATAGTGCTGACACCTGCTGCGTTGAATCGATAGTCAAAGTCATGAGCCTGAAGCTGGTTAGTCGCAGGAATAGCGATAGCACCGAGCTTATGAAGACCTAAAATAGCGAACCAGAACTGATAGTGACGCTTTAGTACAAGCATTACTCTATCGCCCTTTTTGATTCCTAAAGACTTGAAGTAGTTAGCAGCCTGAGCTGACTTACGCTTCATATCGTTGAAAGTAAATCTTCTCTCGTTTTTATCTCTGTCAACGTGAATCATCGCAAGCTTCTCAGGGTCTTTTTTTGCGATAGCATCAACAGTATCAAATGCAAAGTTATATCTGTTCTCGTTTTCAAAATCGATAGCTTTAAGACAACCATTCTCATCAACATCGGTTTTGATGAATTCTTCGCATAAAAGCTTAGCTTCAGCAACTTCGTTATGGGCTTTTAATGTATCTCTGATGATATCTTCTGACTCGTTTTCACCAGGAAGCACTACTGCGATAAACTGACACTCTTTTCCATCAACAGCAATCATACCGTGTGGTGTGGAAGAGTTGTAGTAAATGCTATCGCCTTCTGAAAGATACTCAACGTTA
>JAFVVB010000026.1 GCA_017502425.1 Ruminococcus sp.
CATTGTATCTGCATTCCGATTAGGCATTTTAATTGCTATGTAAAATCTTGTTTTTCTTTACTCAAATCTCGAAATTGTCCGTTATCCCTATGAGCCTTGAGTTATCTCTTTTCACATAATACATCTCAGTAATCTGCGAGGTGCTGTGTCCAAGCAGGTCACCAGCTTGTCTTGGTGTTAGGCACTTGATTGTACCGTCAGGTTGTTTGACACCATTCACAAGGTTGGTTGCGAATGTGTGTCTGAGGCTATGCAAACCCTTTTGTTCAATGCCTGCCGCTTCAAGTATTCGGTAGAATCTTTTTCGGAAGTTAGTTGGCTTGGTGACGTTGCCGTGCTCATCAGGTACGAGAGGTGAGTCCTCTCCGAAGTAGAATTCTTCTCGCAGTTCTTTTACCATTTCTATTGCTGTGTTATTTAGTGGTACAACTCTGTTGCTTGTAGCACTCTTGGTTTTACCGATTACAACCTCTCTGCCTGATGTAGCTTTCACGCCATCACGCTTATAAATTTCTTTTGCCCCACGCTGTATGTAAACAACTCTGTTTTCTAAATCAATGTTGCTGTTCTTAAGTCCGAGCATCTCGCCTGTTCTAAGTCCAGTGTTCAGCATAAAGATATATGCTGAACACTGTTGATAGAATCGTTTGCCCGTACCCCAAGTCTTTTTACATTCTGCTTTGAGTTTCACTATCTCCTCGTCTGTGAATACTGTTATTGTATCCGTAGTTGGAAGTATCTCTTTACCTTGCTGTGCATAGAAGTTGGACTTTCGTATCATCGGTACACTCTGCATCGGGTTCTTAGTAATAACTTCTTGTTCTATAAGATAACGGAAGTATTCGCCAAATATATCCCTTGTTTTCTTTACAGTTGTGAAAGCATAACCGTTCATCATCTGTTCGTTGAGTATCTTTTTGATATCTACTGCTTTGATGGTTGACACAATCTTTTTACCAAGTGCAGGGTATATATGATTCTTAGCTGTACATTCTATTCGGTCATAGGTAGTATGTTCTACTGTCGGGTACTTGAACACTTCGAGCCATCTTTGCAAACTAACTTGAAGTTGTTCGTGGCTTTCATTGGCTTCTTGCTCTTGTTTTTCGAAGTCACGGATATACTTTGTCATCTTATCTTTAACACCTTGTTTGGTTGTGCTTGAGAACGACTTGCGTTTACGCTCACCATCTTCATCTCGATACCATACAACACCACACCATCTGTTGTCTGTGCGTTTGAATGCGTTACCCGAAGTCAGCAATACTTTTGCCATAACATTCACTCCTTTCAGCACAACAACATACCATACAATTTTTACAATATCCAGACAAATTTGCACCGCAGTAGGAAAGCTTTTAATCTTTGTCTACTGCGGTGCAATTTTTGATTAGTATTAAGTTTTCCGAGAAAGCATTTCAAAAGCTTTACTACACCCTCAAGAATGGCTTAACAATCGCATACACATCACTTACGATATCATAGTTTGTAAAAATCGTGATTTTTGACACCTTGATAGTGTCAGCTCAAACACCACCTAACAGTCGGCTTTGCCGTCTGATGTGATGTGCGTAGGAGTGCGTTTACGACACCCACGCTTATTCCTGCAACAAAATCGGAGGAGTAAAACCATCCTTAAAATCTATAAAAATCTCACCTATCCCAACAAATTTTAACATTATCATATTGTCGAAAAAGAACGAATTTAACGGCAGAAAAAGAAATGATATCGTTGTAAAAACACCACATTACTCACTCCCACAGAAATGCTTTCACACTTTCTCAAATTTTCGTTGTGTTGGTTTTATTCTATTATTGCGAGTGTTTTCTTTAGTTTTAGATTATATATTCACACGCTTTGATTTTCGCTCTCACTGACAGAAAAAACAGAGTATAGATGTACAAGTACATCTATACTCTATTCTTTGGTTATAGCGGGTCAGAATTTGATATGCTCATCCGTAGCAGAAGTAGATGTTATACGTGCTATCTGCTTGCTTTTCAGCGTAGCAGTTGAAGCTTATCTGACTGTAACTTGTTGCATATCCGTCTAGAGCTAAGATAGAATCTATGTCTGCATCTAAACCTAATACTGTTCTACTCAGCTGTTCTTCGTATGTGCGATTTGCTGTCTTGTTTAGGCTACCTTGATATGCGAACAACCAACCGCTGTTGCTCGTATTAAGTGATGAATCGTACGTCATCCCTTTGCTTTGATTGTGGCTGATTATGTAGCTCACCATATTCTGAATATCTTGTTCGTTGTTAATGGAGTTTGGTTGCTCTTTAACAGGTTCGTCTTTTACTTTTTCTGTTGCTTTTCGAGTTGGTTTTTGAGTAGGTGTTTACTAATTCAAGAATCTCGTATAAAACTATTCACATACTTTTACTAAATACATATCCCCGATAGTTTTTCTAGAGGTCCAATATATGCCACTTAACTCAACTGCCCATTCATTTGCGTGTTTTTTAGTTGATTTAGTCGAAACCAATCGAGCTGTCCCACGTTGAATTGGATTTTTTTCACTATACTTGCTTTTAGGATTAGTAATATAGTTGTAATAAAGCACATATTCATCATTTTCCTTAACAAAATTACCAGTTATTGTATCACTAGTTATCTCATTAGTTTTAATCTTTACTTTCACTCCAAATAAAGTTTGCCTGATTTCGACCTCAGTTTCTTTAACACCTGGAATATTGTTATAGCAATACTTTATGTTACCCTGATATTTACCCATTATTCTTGGAGTTTTCTCTAAAGGGTTAAATTTCCACAAAAAGCTTCCATAAAACACCATAACAGCAAGTGTAACTGTAACCGCTAGTTCTACGATATCCAAGTAATCAGTTACAGATGCTATTTCGAAAACATATTTTTTGATAAGAAAGCATATTAACCCTATAAACACAAAAACATACAAACTCTTTTTTATTAAGTTCGATAAATCTGTCGCCATATTAACTCTCCCAATTGTCATACTCATAAAAAGCACTCAATTCTTTAGCAAACTTAATATACGACTGCCTTTTTTCATCATCAATAAACAACGCTTTTATCCCGTTCGCTTCTTTAAACACCTGAAATTTATAATAATTGCTACTTAAATACTTAAGAATCTCATCAATAGTATTTCTGAGATATGAATATCGTATATATTCAACACTAGGTACATTCCATAGAAGTGATTCCAAACCAAAAGAAGAAACTTCTGGAGGTATATCATACCCAAAGTTTATCATATCCTCACGCATATTTTTTATTATTCTAACACACTGCTTAAATTTATAGTTAGTATACTTATTTTTTTCTATACCATTTCTGATATGTTGTTCTGGATAGTTAATAATATGTACACCTTCATCCGATATAATTTCTATTCCTCCAATATAATTGCTCTGAGAATTATCGTAATCGTTAGAGTAGTCTCTATACCTATAAGCAGGTACAACGTCTGCATCAACTCTATTTGTATTACCTATCACCTTTATGCTTTTATCATGCCTCTCGACACCTTGATATCCAAAATAATGTTTCAAAGCCTTTTCTACATCATCTTTCAATGATTCAAGCGTATCTGTACCCTCAAAAAAACCATAGTCAGAACGGGTAACCCCCTTTCTATATTTTGAGGTGAAGG
>JAFVVB010000182.1 GCA_017502425.1 Ruminococcus sp.
GCAGTCAAGACAAAAACTGTCAGATGAGGAATACGAGCAAGGAATTAAGAGGTTGCGCCTAGCGGCAGTCATTCAGTACACCCTACCCGGTGTCCCCTCCCTTTATTACGGGGACGAGGCAGGTATGCAAGGCTATTCTGACCCTTTCTGCAGAGGCACATATCCTTGGGGCAAAGAAAACAAGGAGCTTTTAGAGTTCTATAAATGGCTTGGTGCTTTCAGAAAAGAAAATTCAGTGTTTGATGGTGGAGAATTTAAAAGTATTCTCGGCGGTTTAGGGTTAGTTTCTTATATAAGAGAAAACAAAGATTATAAAATTCTAATTGCCGTTAACCGTTGGTGTCAGGACGACAGTTTAGAGCTTCCTGATGAGTTTATAAAATGTGAGGTTGTTTACGGAAACAGACCGCAAGAAAATAAACTGAAAATTGGAAGCCAAGATTTTGCTATATTAAAGATTAAAAGGGAGAGCTAAACTCTCCCTTTTAATCTTTATATATTTTATGAAGTTTTGGAAATGTTGGTACGAAATCGAAGATTTTATCGTACAGTTTATCGAAAAAGCCTATTAACATTCCGTTTGTTAATGCAATAAAAACGGTAATAACTGTTACGCCTATGAATTTTCTAAAGAAAACCAAGGTTAATATTATACCGAGTATTAGCATAAAGGCGTCAAAGCATCTTTTGAAAACAGTTCTGTCAATATTAAATCTTTGACTGATTTCTTTAACGAAATAGTCGTAAACCTGTGGTGGCAGATAGGTTTTAAAGCAGAGCGCCACAGACATTGCGGTAAGAAGCATACCTAAAATAAAGAAAATAATTCTTATATAGAAATCCATCGAGCCGGGAGGTGTTATATCAGGGTTAAGTATTGAAATTACCTTTCGCCAAAAGTCCACGAAAAAGCCGTAGATGATACAAGTTAAAAAGGATGTAAAATACTGAATTTTGATTTTCTTCATCAGTATACAAAATACGATAAAGAAAATACCCTGAAGTAAATATTCACATTGACCAAAGGTTAAAAAGGTTAGTTTTTGACTAAGTATGTATGCAGGGGCTACTATCATTGACAGACCAAAGTTTGCTGCACTCATAAGAGAAACGGCAAAGGCTAAGACTATTATTGAAACAAAATAGCTTAGTTCCTGCGAAAATTTAATTTTTTTATTCATTTAATCACCAAGACAAATCATACCAGAATTTGACATAGTTTGCAATAAAAAAAGGTGCGTTCGTTTGAACGCACCTTTTAAAAGTTTTGAAATTAGCCGTTGATAGCAGTAACAACGCCTGAACCAACTGTTCTACCACCCTCACGGATAGCGAAACGAAGGCCTTCTTCGATAGCGATAGGAGTGATGAGTTCAACATCCATCTCTACGTTATCACCAGGCATGCACATCTCAACACCAGCAGGAAGAGAAATTACGCCTGTAACGTCGGTAGTTCTGAAGTAGAACTGAGGACGATAGTTGTTGAAGAATGGAGTATGACGTCCACCCTCTTCTTTATTAAGAACGTAAACCTGACCATGGAACTTGGTGTGTGGGTTTACAGAGCCTGGCTTACAAAGAACCTGACCTCTTTCGATGTCTGTTCTCTGGATACCACGGAGAAGAGCACCGATGTTATCGCCTGCCTCAGCGTAATCAAGAATCTTACGGAACATCTCGATACCTGTAACAACAGTCTTTGCTCTTTCTTCGGTAAGACCGATAATTTCAACTTCTTCAGAAGTTCTGAGCTGTCCACGCTCTACACGACCGGTAGCAACTGTACCACGACCTGTGATGGTGAATACGTCCTCAACAGGCATAAGGAAAGGAAGGTCAGCCTTACGATCAGGTGTAGGAATGTAGCTGTCAACAGCATCCATAAGCTCAGCGATAGGAGCATACTCAGGAAGAGAAGGATCGTTATCAGCGATAAGAGCCTTGTGAGCAGAACCCTTGATGATAGGAGTATCATCGCCTGGGAATTCATACTTATCAAGAGTCTCACGGATTTCC
>JAFVVB010000183.1 GCA_017502425.1 Ruminococcus sp.
TCAAAAAATAACCTCCTTATTTTCAGAAATCTTCGGATACGCTTTGATATATAAAAAACAAAGCATATCAATAAAATGATATATTATGTATAATCTGCATTTATGCCGTCCGATGCAGATAAAAAGTACAAAATCGCAATATTACCCTATAATAAATATATGTAATACTATTTTATCTCAAATGGAACGTAAGGTCAAGCCAATCCGACTATTACTTTTCACGATTATTACATATTAAGACATTTATTTTTTATAGATAATTCTATAACCTCTTACCAATAATTATATTATGGGCTCAAAAGTGAATAATAATCAGCCAAAAGTGTTGCATTCCTTAAGTTGTGTGATATAATATAGGATGATATTTATGATAGGTAAGTAGGGGATTTAGCTTGAAAAAGGTTGAAATTTTCACTGATGGTGCTTGCTCGGGTAATCCGGGGCCAGGCGGCTGGGGCGCTATCTTAAGATATAAAGAAACCGAAAAAGAAATATCAGGCGGAGAAGCTCTCACCACTAACAATCGTATGGAGCTTATGGCGGTTATAAGCGCACTGAAAATGCTCAAAGAGCCATGTGAAGTGACGCTTTATTCTGACTCACAGTATGTATGTAACGCTTTAAAGCTCGGCTGGGCTAAAAAGTGGAAACAAAACGGTTGGATGCGCAACAAAAAGGAACGCGCTCTCAACCCTGAGCTTTGGGACGAGTTGCTCACTCTCTACGATTATCATAACGTCGATGTTCAGTGGGTCAAAGGTCACAACGGACATCCTGAAAACGAGAGATGCGATAAACTCGCAGTCGCTCAGACACAGAAATTTATGCAATTATAACTTACACGGGTGATAATATAATGAGAAAAATTTATGCAGACAACGCTGCTACTACTTCGCTTCATCCTCAGGTACTAGAGGAAATGATGCCGTATCTCACTACTGTATACGGTAATCCATCAAGTCTTTATCAGACTGGCGCGGTAGCTAAAAAAGCCGTTGAGAACTCCAGAGAAAAAATCGCACAGCTCATTGGTGCTAAAAGTGCTAATGAAATATACTTCACTTCCGGTGGTAGCGAAGCTGACAACTGGGCTATCAAAGGTATGTGCAGAGCGCTTAAGAAGAAAGGTAAAAATCATATCATTACTTCTAAATTTGAGCATCACGCAGTATTACACACCTGCAAAGCGCTCGAAAAAGAAGGCTTTGAAGTAACATACCTAGATGTATACGAAAACGGTATCGTTAAGGTTGAAGATGTAAAAGCCGCTATAAAAGACACTACGGCTTTAGTTACTATTATGTACGCTAATAACGAAATCGGTACTATACAGCCTATACCTGAAATCGGAAAGCTGTGTCGTGAAAATAAAGTTATTTTCCACACCGATGCTGTTCAGGCTATGGGAAATGTTTATATCAACGTCGAAGAGCAGAACATCGATATGCTCAGTTTAACAGGTCATAAATTTCACGGTCCTAAGGGATGCGGTGCTTTATATTGCAGACGCGGTGTACGTCCTGATGTTCTTATTGATGGTGGTGCACAGGAGCGTTCACGAAGAGCAGGTACTGAAAACGTAGCAGGTATCGTAGGACTTGCTAAAGCATTAGAAATCACGCTTGACACTATGGAGAAGCGCAACGCACGTCTTACTAAAATGCGTGACAGACTTATAGACGGTCTTTTGAAAATCGAGCGTTCACGTCTAAACGGCGACAGAACACACAGACTCCCAGGTAACGTGAATATGTGTTTCGAAGGTATCGAAGGCGAAAGCTTACTACTCAAACTTGATATGGCAGGAATTTCCGCATCATCAGGTTCAGCATGCACTTCAGGAGATTTAGACCCTAGTCACGTACTGCTTTCCATCGGACTACCACACGAAATTGCTCACGGAAGCATGAGACTATCCTTCTCTGATGATAACACAGAAGAAGATATCGACTATATTTTAGAACAGGTTCCCCCTATCGTTGACTATCTGAGAATGATGTCACCATTATGGGAGAAAATCAAAGAAGAAGAAAGGAACGGATAACTATGGCATATTCAGAAAAAGTTATGGACCATTTCGCAAATCCTCGTAACGTCGGCGAAATTGCTGACGCTTCAGGTATCGGCGAAGTTGGTAACTCCAAATGCGGAGATATTATGAAAATGTACATCAAAGTAGAAGGTAACGTTATTACTGACTGCAAATTCAAAACCTTTGGTTGCGGTGCTGCTATCGCAACAAGCTCTATGGCTACTGAGCTTATCAAAGGCAAGACTATCGAAGATGCACTTAAACTCACTAACAAAGCTGTTATGGAAGCTTTAGACGGTTTGCCACCAGTTAAAGTTCACTGTTCAGTACTCGCTGAGCAGGCTATCAAAGCAGCATTATCTGATTTTTACAGACGTCAGGGTATCGACCCTGAACCAATCGTCGGTAAAATCGAAGAGTGCGACCATGACCACGGTTGCAGCTGTACTGACTGTTAATAAATAAAAAGCCCGACTCAAGGTCGGGCTTTTTTATATAGCAAAAGGCACCCTCTTTGGGGTGCCTTTTAAGTTAGGATATCAAACATATAACTTTAAGAAAGGAATTCTCAATAGGAGGAAATCTTATATCATCTTTCTCTAAGTAATTTATTAAGTTCATCCATAAAGGTGTTGATGTCTTTGAACTGTCTATAAACAGAAGCAAATCTTACATAAGCGACTTCATCAACATTTTTGAGCTGGTCCATAGCAAGCTCACCGATTTTGCCGGAGGTGACTTCTCTGTCTAAGCTTGCCTGAAGCTGAGCTTCGATAGTGTCGACCATCTTTTCAATCTGGTCAATAGAAACCGGGCGCTTTTCGCACGCATGAAGAAAACCTGCTCTTAATTTATTTCTATCAAAAACTTCTCTTGATTTATCTCTTTTAACAACGATAATCGGAACCGTTTCGATAACTTCGTGAGTAGTAAAACGTTTAGAGCAACTCAAACACTCTCTACGACGACGGATACGTTCACCCTCGTCAGCAGGACGTGAATCGATAACTTTGCTTTCTTCATAACCACAATATGGACATTTCATAGGCGCACCCCACATTTAGTTCTTTTATTTCTCTGTTGAAATTATAACACAATATATAGAATATACAAGTTATAATTTTGTAATATATAGTTACATCTTGTATATAAATAAAATCAGAATTTTTATTTATATTGCATTTTAAACCATATACGCTTTAAAAATTTAACACGTTAATGTAAAAAATATTGAAAACCACTTTTATTTTGTGGTATACTCTTAATGTTTAATAATTACTATATTGAAAGGGGTATATTTTATGGCTAACAAAAGAAGTAGCTTTACCGGTAAACTGGGATTTGTACTTGCGGCTGCCGGTTCTGCTGTTGGTCTTGGAAACATATGGCGTTTCCCATATCTTGCGGCTAAATACGGCGGAGGTATCTTCTTACTCGTTTATCTTATTCTTGCGGTAACTTTCGGCTTTGCGCTGATGACTGCTGAGATTGCACTCGGTAGAAAAACCGGTAAAAGTGCTATTCACGCTTTCGGTGACCTCAATAAGAAATATGGTTTTATTGGTCTTTTAGCATCTATCGTTCCTATCATCATCCTTCCTTACTACTCGGTAATCGGTGGATGGGTAGCTAAGTACTTAACCGTTTTTGTTTCTGGTGGTGCTAACGCTGCTGCTCAGGACGGATATTTTGAGACCTTTATAGCTCAGCCGTTTGAGCCACTGGGCTGGTTCTTATTATTCATCGGACTCACTGCTATTGTAGTTTTATTCGGTGTTGAAAAAGGTATTGAGAAAGTAAGTAAATTTATGATGCCTGTACTCGTAGTACTTACCATCGGTATTGCTATTTACTCTATGTGTATGCCAGGTGCTATGGAAGGTGTTGTTTACTACTTCAAGCCTGACTTCTCTAAATTCTCAGCAACTACCGTATTAGCTGCAATGGGTCAGCTTTTCTACTCTATGAGTCTTGCTATGGGTATAATGATCACCTACGGCTCATATATGAAAAAAGACGTAAGTATCAACTCATCTGTTACTCAGATTGAGTGTTTTGATACTGGTATCGCTTTCTTAGCAGGATTAATGGTTATTCCTGCTGTATTCTCTTTCTCCGGCGGAGATCAGGATGCTTTAGGAAAGGGTCCGGGACTTATGTTCATTACTCTTCCAAAGGTATTTGATTCCATTCCTGGTGTTATGGGTTCTATAATCGGCGCACTGTTCTTTATTCTCGTACTTTTTGCGGCTCTCACCTCTTCTATCTCACTGATGGAAACCGTTGTTTCTATCTTCAGAGATAAATTCGGTTGGGGCAGAAAATTCACTTGTATAGTAGTAGCTATTGGCTCTATTGCACTCGGTATTCCATCATCTCTCGGTTTCGGTGTGTGGAGCAATATCAACATCAACGGCAATACATTCCTCGATATGTTCGATATCTTCTCCAACTCGATTCTTATGCCTATCGTAGCGTTCCTGACATGTATCTTTATAGGCTATGTTATAAAACCTCAGATGCTTATCGATGAGATTGAAATTGACGGCAAAAAGTTCAAACGCAAGAAACTCTTCGTAGTTATGATTAAGTACATTGCTCCTATCTGTATAGTGCTTATTCTCATTTCATCAGTACTCGACGTACTCGGTATCGCTAAAATTTAATTCACCCACAACACAAAAGGCACTCTTCAATTGAAGAGTGCCTTTTTTACTTTATTAAAAAACAAACTGTACAAGCGCCATATAACTGAGTGTCCCCGCAATAATCGAGAGCAAAGTGTTTCTTCTCCACACGTGTAGAATGACTACAACTGTTCCCGCTATTATATAAGGTAAAAAATCCTTTGCGGCAGCAAAGCTGATATCCTTGACGCAGTAAATCACCAGCATACCTATAATCGCATACGGCAAAACTTTACCAAGATAAACCACAAACTTCGGTGTTTCCTTTTTGCCTGTAAAAACTATAAACGGAAACGCTCTTAAAAGAAACGATACCAGTGCCATCACAAGCACCAGCAAAACAGAATGCAAGGTATTACTTTCCATCGAGTTTTCCCCTCCTTACATAACGCAGTACCACTAGTGAGAGCAGTATCAGTATCATGCTCGGAATGAGCATATTCTCGTGAAAAAGTGCAGTACACAGCACC
Source organism: Ruminococcus sp. (assembly GCA_017502425.1). Classification (GTDB taxonomy): domain Bacteria; phylum Bacillota; class Clostridia; order Oscillospirales; family Acutalibacteraceae; genus Ruminococcoides. The sequence continues at coordinate 5,190 of JAFVVB010000183.1, forward strand.
GCACACACCACACCTATTATCGCAGAAGCGTGGTCTTTAGAACTGAGCCACTGTTCAACAAAAATCGTCAGAAACAGTGCTGTTAACACAAAGTCTATACCCTCGCTGTTAAAAGTCACGTTAGTACCGAAAACAGCACCTAAAGTGCATCCCATAATCCAGTAGCAGTGGTCAAGTAATGATACTATAAAATAATAAAACTGCTTATCTTTTATACCCTTAGGCATAACATCAGAGCTCACCAGAGAGTAGGTTTCGTCAGTTAGTGCGTGTATCATATATATTTTTTTAAGTCCTGAGCCTTTATATTTATCGACGAGAGAAATACCGTAAAACAGATGGCGAGCATTGATAATGAGAGTCATCACGGCAGCTTCGGCTAAACTGATAGCATCAGCCAGAAAATCAACAGCAGCATACTGCATTGAACCGCCGAACATCGTAATACTCATAAAAAGTGCCCACAAAGCACCGAACCCTTCGGTGCTGAGTAATACACCGAAACCAAATCCTAGTGCTATGTATCCTGCAAAAACAGGTATCGTCGATATAAAAGCTTTTTTTATATCGCTTTTTCTATTCATAGTTACCTCTATCAAAGTATCAAGGGATATTATATTCCTTTATCTTTCAAAATTCAACCTCAAATACGTAAAAAAGCCGCATCAAAACGATGCGACTTTTGTATAAATAATCTGTTATTTATAAAAGCTTTAAACCAGAATCACTGATTATTACTCAGCAAATTCATCTACGAACTCCTGACCTTCAACCGGTATTTCGTTTTCCACAGGATTACCGCTCTCGTCAACTGTTTCAACTTCTTCGATTTTATCAGGAGTGATAATTACAACAACCTTATCCCCTTCGCTCTCAACGATAACCTCATCTGCTTTTTCAATACCGTTCCAGTTGAGGTCAGCGTTATCCTTTAGTGTCTGCATAAAGGCATCTTTATCAGTATCGGAAGACAGCTCGAAAACATAACCTATAAACGGTGTTGTGCTCATATTAGTACTGAACATAACCGCTGAATCAAAACCGCTTATTTCAACATTACCGAATCCCTGAAGCTGTCCTTCACCTACTTCAGTAGTAGTACAGCTTTTACCTGCAAACATCTCATCGCCTAAAATATCGTTAGCTATATCCTGTAATTCCTTATCCTTACTATCAATAAATATTTCCACAAAATGTCCACCGGTAGTATCAGGAATCACCTTCTCCTCTTCTTTACATGCCGTAAGCGACATAATCATCAAAACCGCCAGAAATAATACGAGTAATCTTTTCATAAAAATTTCTCCTTTGCCTTTTTACATAATTATAACCCCAAATCACTTATATTACAACTAATAAATTGTTAACAAAAAAAGAGCCACACTTTTATGTGTGGCTCAAAGCTTATATATAATTACAGGAAGATGTACTTAGCAATGAACAAGATAGCAAGCACATACATCACCGGACTTATTTCCTTAGCTTTTTTGCAAAGCAAGTTAATGATTACGTAAGAAATAACACCGATAGAAATACCTTCTGAAATAGAATAGAATAAAGGCATAGCGATAATACACAGATATGCAGGGATAGCACTGGTGAAATTATCGTCGTTAACCTTGATATTAACAATGTTAGAGAACATCAAGAAACCTACAATAATGAGTGCAGGAGCAGTAGCAAATCCAGGAACAGCTGTGAAGATAGGTGCAAAGAGAGTAGAAACAAGGAATAAAACAGCAGTAGTGAGCGCTGTAAGACCTGTTCTACCACCAACAGCAACACCTGCTGATGACTCAACGAAAGTGGTTACTGTTGAAGTACCTAAAATAGCACCAGAGGATGTAGCGATAGAGTCAGCTAAAAGTGCAGGTTTAATCTGCTTTAGTCTACCGTTTTCGTCTAACATACCGGCTTTAGCACTAACACCGATGAGTGTACCTAAAGTATCGAATAAATCAACGAAAAGGAATGAGAAAACAATAACGATAAAGTTAACAATACTTACACCTGAAAAATCAATCTTAAAGCACTGGCCGAAAGTCTCAGAAAGCTTAGAGAAATCAGTCATCTGGAAAGCAGGAATCAGTGAGTAATAACCAGCGTCAGGAGTAACCGCATAAAGACCTGTGAGCTCACA
>JAFVVB010000184.1 GCA_017502425.1 Ruminococcus sp.
CAAAAGAAAGCAGAGGTAGAAAAATGAAAGTCACGTTTGAATCAGCGAATGTAGCTGAAACAGAAGTAATAATAAAAGGCGAAATAGGAAACTCAGAAGTAGAGAGTTTGCTGGAATTTATAAAAAGCATGAACACAAGCAGTATTAAGAAGCTACTCGTATACAGAGAAGATGAGCAGTATCTCGTTGATATAGAAGATATAGTATACATCGAAGTAGCGACCTCAAAGGTCGAAGTGGTTACACTATCGGGAAGGTACGATGCGAAAAAGAAGTTGTATGAGCTCAAAGAAATGCTGAGCATGACGTCGTTTGCACAGATAAATAAAGGAACGCTTATAAATATCGATTTTGTAAAATCGGTACAGGCGGAGTTTTCAGGAAACTACACACTCAGACTTAAAAACAGTAAAGAGATTTTAACAATATCAAGAAAATATTTTAAAGAATTTAAAAGCAAAATTTAACGGAGGTATTATTATGAAATTAAGAGATTTAGTTATTGCAGTATTAACAGGTATCGGTATCGGAATTCCTGTAACACTTATTTGTATGATTTGTATCGGTGGCATGAATGCAGTTGTTATGGAATTTTTAATATGGACAGTAGCATCAGCGCTTTTCGGTGTGCTTTCAGTAGTGACTTTCACTAACGAGAAGATGAATCTTATTTTAGCGACAGCACTACACTGTGTCGGATGCCTTTTAATTACAGTAGGCGCATGCGCTATTATCGGATACGCTGACAACTTTTTAGAGATTTTAGTTTCAGTAGCACCTGTATTTGTGCTAGTATACGCGGCTATTTACTCAGTAAAAGTAATCACAATGAAGAAGAACGCAAAGAAAGTAAACAGCGCTTTAAACGAAAAATAAGAAAAAAGAAAAGCCTCCCGAAAGGGAGGCTTTTTGCTTAATATCAGAAGTCGTTTTTTACATCTGTAACAGATGGAATATCATCGTAATTTATCCATGTATCTACGTAACCGTATTCGTCTTCATATGATTTGACAATTTCAGGGTTGTCGGTGAAATAGTACTCGGTTTTAACCCCACCTTCACCATACATCAGAAAAGTTTCTTCGTATATTTCAGGGATACAGAAATTATAGTATCCAGGACCATCGATTTTAATATACTCATCGCCCTGAGCTTCGTAGTACTGGTTGTGCATCTTTTCGCCATCGTAGGTGTACACCATGATAGATGAAGGGTTGTGGCTGCTTACCCAGTAGCCTTTTTTAAGAGCCTTTGCTACGCTGAATGCTTCAGTAGGTTTTTGGGTCGGTTTCTCGGTAGGTTTTTTAGTAGGCTTCTGTGTAGGTTTTTCGGTAGGTTTTTCGGTAGGTTTTTCCGTAGTTTTTTCTGAAGCTTCTTCTGTTTGTTTTTCGGTTTCTTCTTCCGTAATACTTTCTGTCTGTACAGTACGGGTTTTTAATGCGTTCTGATTATCAGTTGTACAACCATTTAAAAAAGAAATGCTCAGTAAAAGTAGCATAGTAGCTATTAATAATCTGGTTTTCATACTATCACCTCTCTGATAATTATATCATCGCAAAAACACCTAGTCAAAAACAAAAGCGGTATGCAGGAAAACTTGTATAGATACACAAATTTTTGTAATGACTAATGGTAAGAATGACTAAACAAAAGGCTTGCGTAAATATAATATTTCTCCCATAAGCAGGGGATTCAATGAAATTTCACCTATTTTTACAAAACTCCTCATAAAACCTCAAAAAGCTCTTGATAAAACGCGTTATCTGTTTTATAATGTATGTGTATGAGTTTGTCTCATCAAGAAATTCTGAAAGGAGTTAGTACAATGATTTATTCACATGAAGTTGAAAAAATGTGTACAGTAGCAAAGGGCCCTAAACATGGTCCTGCACCTATCCCTGAAGAGGGCAGATGGGTAAAATCTTATGAAATTAAAGACATTTGTGGTCTTTCACACGGTATCGGCTGGTGTGCTCCACAGCAGGGTACTTGTAAGTTAACACTTAATGTTAAAGACGGTATCGTAGAAGAGGCATTAGTTGAGACTATCGGTTGCTCAGGTATGACTCACTCAGCTGCTATGGCTGCTGAAATTCTTCCTGGCAAGACACTGCTCGAGTGCCTTAACACAGACCTCGTTTGTGACGCTATCAACACAGCTATGAGAAATATTTTTGAACAGCTGGCTTATGGTCGTACACAGACTGCTTTCTCTGAAGATGGTCTTCCAGTAGGCGCTGGTCTTGAGGACTTAGGTAAGGGTCTTCGTTCACAGGTTGGTACTATGTACTCAACTAAAGCTAAGGGCGTTCGTTACATGGAAATGGCTGAGGGCTATGTTTTAAAAACTGCTCTTGATGAGAACGACGAAGTTATCGGTTATCAGTTCGTAAGAGTTGGCAAGATGATGGAAGATATCCGTCACGGCATGTCACCTGACGAAGCATATAAAAACAACATCGGTCAGTACGGTCGTTTTGATAACGCTGCTAAGTACATTGACCCAAGAGAAGAATAAGCAAGGAGGAAATCGACATGGCAGTTAAATTTGAAAGCATGGAAAGAAGAATGCCTAAAATCGAGAAGTGCCTTGCTCAGTATGGTATCGCTAATCTCGAAGAGGCTATGAAGATTTGTGAAGACAAAGGCTTCAACCCATATGATATCGTTAAAGACGTTCAGCCAATCGCTTTTGAGAACGCTGGTTGGGCTTACACTTTAGGTTGCGCAGTAGCAATCAAAAAGGGTGTTACTACTGCTGCTGATGCTGCAGAAGCTATCGGTGAAGGCTTAGAGGCTTTCTGTATCCCTGGTTCTGTTGCTGAGCAGAGAGCTGTTGGTCGTGGTCACGGTAACCTCGGCGCAATGTTACTTAGAGAAGAGACTAAGTGTTTCGCATTCTTAGCAGGTCACGAGTCATTCGCTGCTGCTGAAGGTGCTATCGGTATCGCTAGAAACGCTAACAAGGCTAGAAAAGAGCCATTAAGAGTTATCCTTAACGGTCTTGGTAAGGATGCTGCTTACATCATTTCAAGAATCAATGGTTTCACATATGTTGAGACTGAGTTTGACTACTTCACAGGCGAGCTCAAGATTGTCGAAGAGAAAGCATTCTCAGACGGCGAGAGAGCTGCTGTTCGTTGCTACGGTGCTGACGATGTACGTGAGGGTGTTGCTATCATGCAGCATGAAAACGTTGGTGTATCTATCACAGGTAACTCAACTAACCCAACTCGTTTCCAGCATCCTGTTGCAGGTACATATAAGAAGTGGGCTATTGAGAACGGTGTTAAGTACTTCTCAGTAGCTTCAGGTGGCGGTACAGGCCGTACACTCCATCCTGATAACATGGCTGCTGGTCCTGCTTCATATGGTCTTACTGACACAATGGGCAGAATGCACGGTGATGCTCAGTTTGCAGGTTCATCATCAGTTCCTGCTCACGTAGAGATGATGGGTCTTATCGGTATGGGCAACAACCCAATGGTTGGTGCTACAGTTGCTTGTGCAGTTGCAGTTTACAACGCACTTAAGTAATTGGTTATATTGTAGGGGCGACCATTGGTCGTCCGTGATTACAACATAAACATTATATTTGTAGGGGAGGGTCTCTGTACCCTCCCTTCCTTATTTCTATTCATATAGTTAGACCCATCATTTTGGAGTTTTTCTACGATGATGGGTCTAGTTTTTTGTATTGATTTTACGTTACTCCTATGTTATGATGAAAATGCTAAACCAATTGAATATAGGTATAAGGGGCATTTTTCTTTTTATAGGGATTTTTGTATTTTTTTTGTGCATGCTTACACTATGGATTTGATAAAAATGCAAATTCCATCATTGTGAGTGTGCTTATTGCCCTTTATATTGATTTTGTTTCGCGACAAAGGAGCTATGTGTTTTTCTGCGTAGCATCGGCTACGCATTTTTTTATTTAGGAGGAATTTTTGTGAAAAAGTTTGTGTCGTTATTGCTCGCTTTTGTAATGATAATGAGTGTGTTCACTGTTGTTCCGTTTGAAGTCGGGGCTGCACAGACTGATGTTGCGCGAGTCTCATACACAAGTGGTGACTATACCTACACCGTGTTATCTGACGGCACTGCCGAGATAACAGACTATACAGGCTCTGCAACAACACTCAGTATTCCATCAATACTGGGCGGTTACAAAGTATCAAGCATAGGTTATTGTGCGTTTTCTCCTTGCTATAGCCTTACATCAATCACAATCCCAAATAGTGTGACAAGTATAGGTAGTTGTGCGTTTAACAATTGCAATAGCCTTACATCAATAAAGGTTGATAGCAACAACAAATACTATGATAGTCGAGATAACTGTAATGCAATTATTGAAACTTCGTCTAATACTTTGATCGCAGGCTGTAAAAACACGGTTGTTCCCAATGGTGTGACAAGCATAGGTGATTTTGCGTTTTCTACTTGCTCTAGCCTTACATCAATCACAATACCAAGTAGTGTGACAAGTATAGGTGATTATGCGTTTAGGGATTGCACTAACCTTACATCAATCACAATCCCTGATAGTGTGACAAGTATAGGTGATTATGCGTTTTTCTATTGCGATAGCCTTACATCAATCACAATCCCAGATAGCGTGACAAGCATAGGTGATTTTGCGTTTTCTGGTTGCTATAGCCTTACATCAATCACAATTCCAAATAGTGTAACAAGCATAGGTTGGTATGCGTTTAATTCTTGCTATAGTCTTAAGTCAATCACAATTCCTGATAGTGTGACAAGTATAGGTGATTATGCGTTTTATTGTTGCACAAGCCTTACATCAATCACAATTCCAAATAGTGTGACAAGCATAGGTTGGTATGCGTTTAGTTCTTGCTATAGCCTTAAGTCAATCACAATCCCAAATAGTGTGATAAGTATAGGCGAGTTTACATTTGAGAATTGTTATAGTCTTACATCAATAACAATACCAGATAGTGTGACGAGCATAGGTGAGTCTGCGTTTAGGTATTGCGACAGCCTTGAATCAATCATTATCCCCGATAGTGTGACAAGTATAGGTGATTATGCGTTTTACGGTTGCGATAATCTTACACTATATGTTTATGAAGATTCATACGCTCATGAATATGCGAAAGAATATGATATACCTTATGAAATAATTGGTAATGGTAATATATCTTTTATAGATAAAGGTATGCGGGTTTACTCCGATTCCAACAATTTGTCAGTTGACAAAGGAAAAACCATTAAAATAGGTGTTGGGGTTATTGATTCTGGAAAAGAATCAATAGATGTGTCACAAGTTACATTCTCGATAGCTGATACATCTATTGTAAAACCATTAGAGTCAAAAATTGTAGACAATGTTTTCTTTGTTGAGTTTGAAGCGCTAAAATGTGGAACTACATTAGTTACCTTCAGCGACTCTTTAACAGGATTTACTGCCGAAATACCTGTTAATGTGTATAGTGCATCTTCTTCAGCTTTTACGCTGAACTCAATAGGAGAATCGTTCGACGGTTATCAACTGACAAGTATTGCAAAAGTATGTGGCTTGTCTATGGATAACTATAGCTACTCAGTTGATGAGAATACTGGCGAAGCCACTTTGAGTTTTAATGTATACAACTCATCGTTTACTTATGGTGCTGTAGAAGTGTATAGTGCGGATGGAAAATTAGTCAATGCAGCTATTATCGATAAATATTCATATAATTCCACAAGTATGAAGAGTATTTTCTTCGATAATTTCTGTTATCTGATTGGCGATGTGTATGAAGGTAATTTGTTCTCACCTACATACTATCGATCACAGATTCGTTCTAAAAAAACATCTGTCAGTGTTATTGTTCCTAAAGGTGGATATATTAACATCACTCTTGATGCCTACACTTCACCTGTTGTCAATATTGCTAATAGTATAGATTTGCTCTTACAAACAGGAGAGCTTGCAGGTGACCTGAACGGATATAAAGCACAAGAAAAAGAGTTTGTCTCAGCTTTGACAGATAAGGTAGTCGAGGATATACTTGTGGATGCAGTAGATCCTGCAAAGACAGCTAAAAAGCTGTTCAAAAATGTTGCCAAGGATACCTTTATGACAAAGGAAACACTGGGCAATTTTGTGGATACTTATTCGAAGAATTTTTACGAAGTTACACATTCTTTTGATTTAGTAACAGACTTGGCAAAAGGATTTACTTTTGGTACTGCTGAAGAGATTTTGCTTACATTTACAGGCGGATATAAATATCTGTTTGAAGCATTTTTTACAACAGGAAAAATTACAGAATTAATGGTACAGTATCAGGATATGATTGATAGCAAGGACAGCGGTACCGTGACTATACAGAATCAGGTTGGTCCAAAACGTACAAACTCTGATATAACTGTAGAATGTAAGACAAACTTTACTGACGATACAGCACTGAAAGTATTCCGGGTTACCCCTGATTCTGATTTGCTCAATAGTATTAAGGAAAGCGATCCGACAGGATATTCTGTCATTCGTAACAGCCTTTCTTACACATATAATATAACGATGATAAAGAACGGAGAGGAAACTCAGCCACAAGATGAAGTGACTGTATATATACCAATTCCTGAAGAACTCAAAACATTCAGTGTCAGAGGCGATGTCAAAGTATACCGTATGGAAGAAGATGGAACTATGACTGATATGAGCGCGAAAATTGACGGAGAGTATCTGGTATTTAATACAACACATTTCAGTTTGTATTCAGTAGTTGGTGTGGATTCATTAGGTGGTATAATCTCAGATATGCTTGACTATACTTTTGAAACATATGAGGATGGTACGGCGACACTTGTAAAGTATAATGGTAAGGATACAGAGATTGCTATACCAAGTGTTTATGATGGTTATGTTGTTACTGCTATCGGTGCTGATGCATTTTCAGAAAGCAGCAACATAACTTTAATAGAAATTCCTGATAGTGTTATTGATATAGCTGACGGTGTGTTTGAAGATTTAAACTGCACAATCGGTGTTTTTGCTGATTCTTATGCATATGAATATGTTGTTGCAAACGAAATAAAACATATAGTAATTGATAAACTTCCTGATTATATATTGGGTGATGTCGACGGTGACGGTAAAGTTAGCATTATGGATGCAACAGAAATCCAGAGACATATTGCTCAATTGACAACAATTACTGATGATAGACTATCTTGTGCAGATGCAAATAAAGATGGTCAAGTCAACGTTTTGGATGCTACACATATTCAGAGATTTATTGCTCAGCTTATTCCTGAACTATAATTTCATATTTATCATCAAAAGCCCTGTAAATCAAATTACAGGGCTTTTGTCATATTAGATGTTTTTATAGGTTAGGTAACAACCCAAGGATTCTCTACTGTTACCCCCGCAGTTGCAGTTTACAACGCTCTTAAGTAATCAAGGTTTTAATCCGTATTACTGATAATAAGCAAAAAACAAGGCTGTCTCACTTATTAGTGTGACAGCCTTTTGATTATTTTTGGGAATTCTATCATATAATTTTAATTTAGTGTCTGAGCGTTCAGATTATTAGCTCAGAGGGGCGAGTCTGCTAAGGTCGAAAAAGTGGCTTACCATAGCATTGTTGTTCTGGTCAAGATAAATGATGTTTACGCCACCCCAAGGATATCTCAAATCGACAGTTGTTGACTGCTGACCATGTTCGAAACCTTGATTGAAAATGACGTAGTCATCGTTTTTGTCAACTTCTACTGCGTAAACGTCATATGTTTGGGTGAGTAAATCTGTTGTGCCTACTTTATCGATTGCTACGCCGGGAAAAGCTGTTTCGGCACCGTTTTTTTCAGACCAAGTGTAGGCGTTTACGTTGCCCCACTCTTTGTTGTCAATAAAGTAGATTGTTCTGGTGTACTCATCGTACTCTTCTGCGCTTGTAACTATTGATAATGTTGAGAACATCATAACAGCCACAAGAGTGAAAATTAGCGTTGATTTTAAAATTGTTTTCATTTTCTCTCCATCCTTTGTTTATTTTTTGTTTTCCGAAAACAAGATTATTGTACATAAAATGCTCGAAAAAAATCATAAGATGGCACGAATAGTTAATAATCGAGCACCAAACGGAAAATTTTACTTTCGGTGTGAAAAAAGGTATAAAAGTATTTGTTTTATGTTGTCTTTAGTAATAACCAGCACGTCGTTTGTTGATTTTAAACATATTGACAACGAAGCTGTCACAGATTATTGACATTTATGTACAAGAAGTATAAAATAAAACCAAGATGTTAATCTTAAAATAAACTTAAGGAGAAGCGTTATGGCTAACAGATTTGTATTAAATGAAACTTCATATCATGGCAAAGGTGCTATCAATGAAATTGCAACCGAAATTAAAGCGAGAGGCTTTAATAAGATTTTAGTTTGCTGTGATCCTGATTTAGTTAAGCTCGGTATTTCAAATAAGGTTACAGATATTCTCGACGAAGCATCTATTGCTTACGATGTTTTCTCGGATATCAAGCCTAATCCTACTATCGAAAATGTGCAGGCGGGCGTTCTTGCGTTTAAAAACGCTCAGGCTGATTGTATCGTAGCTATTGGTGGCGGTTCTTCTATGGATACTGCCAAAGCGGTAGGTATTATCATCGAAAACCCTGAATTTGCTGATGTAAAGAGTCTTGAGGGTGTAGCTCCTACAAAGAATAAGTGCACACCGATTATTGCTGTTCCTACTACTGCCGGTACAGCTGCCGAGGTTACTATCAACTACGTTATCACTGACGCAGAAAATAACCGCAAGATGGTATGTGTTGATGTTCATGATATTCCTGTTGTTGCAGTAGTTGACCCTGATATGATGGCTACAATGCCTAAGTCGTTGACAGCCGCTACCGGTATGGATGCTCTCACACACGCTATCGAGGGATACATAACAAAGGGCGCATGGGAAATGAGTGATATGTTCCACCTCAAAGCTATTGAAATCATAGCAAAATCATTGCGTGGTGCTGTTAATAATGAAGATGAAGGCAGAGAAGGTATGGCTCTCGGTCAATATATTGCTGGTATGGGATTCTCTAACGTAGGACTTGGTATCGTACATTCTATGGCTCATCCGCTGGGCGCTGTATATGACACACCTCACGGTGTGGCTAATGCGATTATCCTGCCAACAGTTATGGAATACAACGCAGAGTGCACAGGAGATAAATACAGAGATATCGCCAAAGCAATGGGCGTTTTAAATACTGATGATATGACTATCGATGAAGCAAGAGTAGCTGCTATCGATGCTGTAAAACAGCTGTCAAAAGATGTAGGAATTCCTGCTGACCTCAAAGAAATCGTGAAAAATGAGGATATCGACTTCCTTTCTCAATCTGCTTTTGACGATGCTTGCCGTCCTGGTAACCCAAGAGACACAAGCGTGGAAGAAATCAAAGAGCTATATTTAAAGCTTATGTAATTAATATATGCAATGCATAAAAAGGGGCTTGAAGCAAATTTGCTTCAAGCCCCTTTTTATTTTATCTTACCATGTGGAGACGTTATAGCCGTTGCCGTTTAATCACGAAAATAATCGACTAAAAACGATTATCATCAATATATAGTGTGTTTATTGCGTAAAATATACAAAAAATTATCCTTGCAAAAAGAAATTTTAGGTAGTATAATAACAGTGTACGGAATAATATACGGAGATGAAAAAATTATGAAAAAACTTGTAGCCCTTTCGCTTGCTTTGGTCTTGCTCGTGTGCGGTTTTTTTAACTTTACCGCTTTCGGTGCAGAATCAGGAAGGTTGTTCGGCGATCCTGATAATGACGGAGTGGTTGCGGTTACTGACGCTACACTTATTCAACAATATATCGCTCAGATAGTAGTGCTTGATGACGAGGCTAAACGCGTTGCTGATGTTGATGGTGATGGTGACGTTAATATCATTGACTGTACCAGTATTCAGCAGTTTGTTGCTAAACTTATCAGTGAATTCCCTGGACAGCCATCAGAAAATGACGACGTTCAGATTTCTACCAATTCCGGTTTGCAGGAAGGTACTCTTCCTACTACACCGACAGAGACTGAAACTCAGGAATCCTCTACTGAAGTTGTTGATGATGGAAAACCTAGCCAGTATGAACTTGATGTTTTAGAACTTACTAATATTGAACGTGAGAAAGTAGGTTTAGAACCTCTTGAATTTGCTTACTTTATCTATGATTGTGCTAAATTCAGAGCGAAGGAAGCTGATTCATACTTTTCTCATACACGTCCTGATGGTACCCCGTGGTATACCGTTTTTGGTGAAATGAATGTTGCAGAGCAGTACAATACCGCCGGAGAAAACCTTGCGTGGGGTCATACTGATGCCTATGATGTAGTGTGCAGTAAGCAGGGTTGGATGAATTCCCCTGGTCATAAAGCCAATATCTTAAATCCTAATTTCAAATATGTTGCTATTGCTTCATGTGAATGTGCTGATCAGAAAGGCACATACTGTACAGTTCAGCTTTTCTGGGGCTGAGAAATATGAAAATAACCGCCTGTGTAAAACAGGCGGTTTAATTTTTATATGAGGGCAAAAAAGGACGCGTTCAGCGTCCTTTTTTTGTACTTATTAAGCAGTTACTTTAATTTCGAAGTAATCTTCAGCTGTGTTAGCGTTACGATAGATTACAGTAATTTCACCCTTAGGGTTCTTTAAGTTCATCTGGTACTTGAGTGCTGCTTCACCTACATCGTTAGCTTCTTCTTTTAGTTTCTGTTCTCCGAGCTTTTCGTAAGCTTCAGGAGTAACACCAACTACGATTTCAGTAATATCAGGATTGTAGTAAGAATACTGACCCGAACTTTCGATTTCAAGACGTGAGTCTTCTTTAACTTTTTCGTAGTAGTCTTTAGCGAATTCATCGTAGATGTCTTTATTTGCGAATTTATATGTAACATTACCGTCAGCATCAACTTCATCAGGTGAAGCGTAGTTGTGAACAAATGTATCAACATATTCTGAGTCAACAGTAGTTTCTACTTTGCAGCCTGCAAAAAGTGTAGCCATCATTAATACAGCTAATGTAAAAGTTAAAATTCTTTTCATTATTATCCTCCTGTGATGTGTAAACATCATTATTATAAAAGTAATTATATCAACCCGTACATAAAAAATCAATACGCATAAAACACTTAATCGAGTTTTTCAATGAGTATTTCCTCGATACGTCTGTCTTCGACTCTAAGCACTGTGAATTTGAATCCTTTATGAGAAACCTCAGGGTGTTCGTCTTCGTCGGGAACTTTGCCGAGCATCGTGAGCATAAAGCCTGCGATAGTATCGGAATCATCGTCGTATATATCTTCGCCGATAAGAGACTCGATGTCTTCGATAGAAGTAGAACCGTCAACGGTGAATTTCTTCTCTGAGATCTGCTTGATTTCTTCCTCTTCGTTATCGTACTCGTCCTGAATGTTTCCGAGAATATCCTCGATTAAGTCTTCAAGTGTTACTAAGCCCTCGGTGCCACCGTACTCATCAACTACGATAGCTATCTGGGTTTTCTCCTTATTCATCTGGGAGAATAGCGAGCGACAGTCTTTGGTTTTAGGTACAAAAAGCACTTTTCTGATGATATCAGCGATTTTGAAGTTCTTAGGAACATCGGTGCATACGTATTTAAGCAAGTCTTTTACGTATAGCACGCCGATGATAGAATCGACATCACCTGAGTAAACAGGAATTCTTGAGTAACCGGAGCTGACCGCAACGTTTACGACTTCCTCGAGCGAATCGGTGTCCTCGATAGCTATCATATCACGACGGTGAGTCATAATCTCACCAGCTACCGTATCGTCAAAATCGAAGATGTTCTCGATAATGCTTTTGGTGTCGTCCTCAATAAGTCCCTTTTCTTGACCCTCTTCGACTAAAGAGAGTATTTCCTCCTCTTTTTCCTGAACCATTTCCGTATCGGATTTTTTAGAGAAAAAACGCTCCATAAATTTAGGTTTTTTACTATATTTATTACTACCTGAATCGTCAGGCATACACGTCATCCTTTCAAAGGTGAATTTTCAATACAATAACATAATAAGTGTACAGGAACGCAGGTGCTATGTCAAATAACAGTTTTGTCATAAGAGGGATTAGTATACCCGTAAACGATAAGTAACCCTATATTTTGTGGGTAGTGATTTATCTACCACAATCGGGCAAAAATATTGTTAATTTTTTGTCAAAAAACATATCTTTTACACTTTACATAAAGGCCAAAAAGTGTTATCATTATCGATGGTAAGTCAAGAAAAGATTTTTCTCGACACACCTAATTTTATGCCGGTGTAAGAAAGAGCTCATCTTACAGTGGCACCACTAAAAAGGGAGGAATTAATAGTGGCAAGAAAAATGAAGACCATGGACGGTAATAACGCTGCGGCTTATGTCTCATATGCGTTCACTGAAGTAGCAGGTATCTATCCTATTACTCCATCAAGTCCTATGGCAGACTACGTTGACCAGTGGTCAGCACAGGGTGTCAAAAACATTTTTGGCACAACAGTTAAGGTAGAGGAAATGCAGTCAGAAGCAGGTGCTGCTGGTACAGTTCACGGCTCACTCAACGCCGGTGCGCTTACTACAACATACACAGCTTCTCAGGGTCTGCTCCTTATGATCCCTAACATGTACAAGATTGCGGGCGAACTGCTCCCATCAGTTTTCCACGTATCAGCTAGATGTGTTGCGTCTCATGCATTAAACATCTTTGGCGACCATTCTGACGTTTATGCATGTCGTCAGACAGGTTTCGCTATGCTTGCTGAAACTAACACTCAGGAAGTTATGGACTTAGGCGCTGTTGCTCACTTAGCAAGTATCAAGTCAAGAGTTCCATTCATCAACTTCTTCGATGGTTTCAGAACATCACACGAAATCCAGAAGATTGAGATCTGGGATTATGAAGATCTTAAAGAAATGTGCGATATGGACGCAGTTGAAGGCTTCAGAAAGAGAGCTTTAAACCCTGAGCGTCCAGTAATGCGTGGTTCACACGAAAACGGTGACATCTTCTTCCAGCACAGAGAAGCTTGTAACAAGTACTACGATGCAGTTCCTGCAATTGTAGAGGAGTACATGGACAAGGTTAACGCAAAACTCGGTACAGACTACAAACTCTTCAACTACTACGGTGCAGAAGACGCAGAGCGCGTTATCGTTGCTATGGGTTCTATCTGTGACGTTGCAGAAGAAGTTATCGATTATATGAACGCTGCTGGCGAAAAAGTTGGTCTTGTAAAAGTAAGACTTTACAGACCATTCTCAGCAGAGAAGCTCGTTGAGGCTATCCCTGCTACAGCTAAGAAGATTGCTGTTCTTGACAGAACAAAAGAGCCTGG
>JAFVVB010000185.1 GCA_017502425.1 Ruminococcus sp.
CCATTACTGAAAGAACTGAGTCGTTATCAGCGTCGCCTAAAAGACCTGATGGGTTAGGATTTGTAGTATTTGTTGATCCCTCAGTAGACTCCTGAACATTGTTTACTGCTTCGTAGCTGTATGTACGCTCGATTAAAGCGTTGTCGCTGTTTTGAACAGAAACAGTTACTGTGAATTTGCCAAGAGCTGAAGGCTTATATGTATATGAAGCGTTCTTTGTGTAGTAAGGAACGTTAACTACTTTACCTGTTGCATCTTTTATAGTGTATTTGTAGAACAGTAAGTTAGTACCTGTTTTACCACCGCCGGCTGTTACAGCGATGTTCATGTTAGTGTTAACTTTAACCTGTGAAGAACCAGGAGTAACCTTCTTGATGATAGGCTCAGCAACGCCAGCATCATCAACTACTGTTGCAGCGATAGATTTCTTATTAGTCTCGCCTTTAGCATCTTTGTACTCAAAAATGAGAGTGTAAGAACCAGCTGCTGTTGGTACCCATGTAGCAGTGCTAACAGAAGAGTAGTCTCTTAAAACAGTAGTAGAAGAACCGTTAGATACAGAGAACTTGTATGAAACAGCACCGTTTGCGCTAGTAGCTTTAGTAGAAAGAACAACTTCCATGTTCTTGTAGATAGTTGAGTCAGCATCAATCTTGTAGTCAAGAACTGAGATGTCTGATGGGATGTACTGCTCCCACTGACCTGTTTTATTATCGTAGAGATAGTTAGCACCAGGGAACTGCATATCGTCGGTCTGAGTACCGCCATCGTTGAAGATGATCATGTTGAAGTTTCCTGTAACATTGTATCTATAAATGTTTGATCCGATGCTCTCCATAGCTTTACCAGGCCAAGCAGCGTTTTCGCCTGCGCCGTCTTTCCACATGTAAGCGTTAACTTTGCCCCAGCCTGCTGCGTTTCTTAAGTAAACGTAGTTTCCGTCAGGGTTAGGGTTAACAGTAGGGTTGTTATTGTTACCGCTTGATGGCTGTGTAGATGGCTGAGTAGGTGTGCCACCGTGCTCTGGATAAGCGCTCCAGTTAGAACCATCGTAGATGTAACCATCACCAGGAACAGTAAGGTCGGCTGTCTGAGCACCGTTGCCGTTAGTGAAGATGATTTTGTTGTAATCACCAGGGATAACGTACTTATACACGTTGTCCTTGAAAAGTGTCATTTCTTCACCTGACCAAGGCTTGTATTCGCCGTTGCTGTCGGACCATACGTAAGCCTTCACAGGAGACCAGTTGTTAGAGTTTCTGAAATAAACAGTCTCACCGGCACCTACCTGAGCAAATACAGTATCAGCAGCACCCGCAGCCAAAGCTACGCTGAAAAGCATCAGCACAGTCAGAAGAAGACAAATTACACTTTTAAAGTGCTTTTTGTTTTTCATTAGTATACCTCCTAAAGATTTCAATTTTTTACAGCTACTATTCTACCGAAATCAAGTAAAAACCTCAATCTGCAAAAGTTATAAATATGTCAATAACTCTTTGTGCAAAATGCCGATTCTCAAAAAGTGTCCTATGTACAAGAAAACGAAATGCACATTATTTTATAGAAATAGTGCACAAATTTCGTGACACATTTTTGGTAATAACGACCGAGTAGATAAAAAACGCCAAGTACTCCACCCCGAAAAGATAAAATAAGAACATACTTTAAAATCTGAAAAAAATTAACAAAATGAAAAATTTTTTTAAACCCGCAAAACCGCCCCAAAAATAATGGGAATTTAGACAATTATTATCTGCCTTTGTGCTGCGTCCGTAAAAAAGAACACGTTATTCTCTTTATAAAAAGATGCATCTTCATAAACGCCCTGCAAACGGGAATAATTCGGGGTCCCCGAAATCTGAGATTTTGGGGAGAGGAAGAGCAAGCCGAAAGATGTAGATTTTGCGGATAGCATAATCGAAATCGACAGGTTTTGTGACGACGCGGTTGCCGTCCCTTACGATTATGGGTGCTTACGCACGCGGGACGTCTAGTAGCCGTCCCCTACGAAATGATACCCTCATTATCGTTACATTAAAAATCGAGGGCTGTGGTGCTCGGAAAAATTCGGGGACCCCGAAATCTATGATTTTGGGGAGAGGACGAACCTCGACACGAGTAGGCAAATAACACTTTATTTGCAACGAGTACAGAGAGTGAGGACGATGGCACGCCTCGTTCACCTCCGCTATTCCTCAAAAGTCCACAGTCTCGCATTGATTTTTTACGTTGACTTTGTCAACTTCAAAAATGCAGACTCGACTTTGACTTATTGA
Source organism: Ruminococcus sp. (assembly GCA_017502425.1). Lineage (GTDB taxonomy): Bacteria > Bacillota > Clostridia > Oscillospirales > Acutalibacteraceae > Ruminococcoides. Next base: position 2,277 of record JAFVVB010000185.1, read on the forward strand.
GGGCTGCGGTGCTCGGACGCTTAAATATCACGCCTCGCTGTGCTCCGCTTCTCCTCGGAAAAACTCCTACTCGTCTAACCACCCGTCGCACACTCTGTGTGCTATGGGTAGTCCCGACTCGTATATCGTTTTCTCGAGGGCTGCGCACCTCGGCGCTTAAGATTAAGAGCAATACTGCTCTAAAACTTTGTTCATCTGCTCTTTTGTATTAACCTTTATTCCGTACAGCAACTCTTTCTGGTCGATTTTCGGCAGGGTGTTCACCGCTGTTGATGTCCTTAAATGCAGCCTACCTTCTTTATACACCACTATTTTCCCATTTTCGCTTTTTATCTCATAGAGATAACTCTCGCTTTGCACCTGTGTGCTTTCTGTATTATCCGTTTGTCTAAGCGCATCTGCCCTGCTGTCAGCTACTGCTGATATTATCACGCATATTATCGCAAATGTTCCGAAAATAAGTATTAATTTCTTCATATATTAAACACCTCATTTATATTTTGGCGCCTGTTTTTATGTAATATTCATATTTTTTACTTATATATAGAGATAAAAATCTATATTATTTTTTAAAAAAGCATTTATTTTTTCTTCCTAAAGTGATATACTTATTGTGGCTATATGTATTTTAAGAGGAGGTCGGAGAAATGCGAAAAACCGACATCAGTAAATATACAGACAAGTATACTGAGAAATTCGACAACGTTAAGAAAAGCTCAGGCGTCGGCACTACCGCTAAAGCCGTATGGACCACTATCAAAACCATACTCGCGATACTCGTGTGTGCCGGAATCATAGTATCCATATCCATGGGTATCTATATTTTCAAAATCGCTAACGAGCCTACCGGTATCGACTTAAACGCGCGTTCAATGAACTTGTCCTCGTTCATTTACATTGAGGATAAAAAGTCCGGTGAATTCGTTGAGTACCAGAAACTCTACGGCACTGAAAACCGTATCTGGGTTGATATTGACGATATGCCTGAATACATGGGATACGCTGCTATCGCTATCGAGGACAAGCGTTACTATGACCATAACGGTGTTGACTGGATTCGTACCGGTGGTGCGGTGCTCAGTCTTCTCTCAGGTTCTGACAACTTCGGTGGTTCTACTCTCACTCAGCAGCTCATCAAGAACATCACCGACGATAACGAGGTTTCACTCACACGTAAACTTCGAGAAATCTTCAGAGCGCTCAACATCGAGAAAGAATACTCCAAAGACGATATCTTAGAAGCTTACTTAAACGTCGTTAACTTCGGTAACAACGCTCAGGGTGTTGAAGCAGCAAGCCAGCTGTACTTTGGCAAATCCATCGGCGAATGCTCCATATGTGAGTGTGCGGCTATCGCAGGTATCACCCAGAACCCTGCTAAGTGGAATCCACTCATTTATCCTGATAATAATAAAATCCGTCGCGAGCTCGTACTCGACCAGATGTATCAGCAAAACTACATCACTAAAGAAGAATACGACGAAGCGATGAAAGAATCAGAAAAAATCAAGTTCATCGACTACTCAGTAGACGATGAGTCCGAAGAAGAAGAGGAAGACAATGTCCAGAACTGGTACATCGACCAGATGTACTCCGACTTAGTAAGAGATTTAGCTAAGTACTACGACATCAGCGAGAGTGCTGCTTCCGACAAGCTCTACACCGAGGGTCTTAAAATCTACTGTGCTATGGACGAAGAAGCTCAGGATATGATTGAGTACGAAGCGCTCCACTGTAACGATGACTACGGTACAGGATTACAGATAGGTATGACCATGGTAGGTTATGACGGCAGAGTAATCGCTACTGTCGGTTCTTCTACTAAAAAAGACGCTAACCTGCTGTATGACCGTGCTAACGACGCACCATTACAGCCGGGTTCTTCTATCAAACCTATCCTTACTTACCCTATCGGTCTTGAGACCGGCACTATAAACTACTCGGGCGTACTGCTCGACGAACCACTCGAAGAATACCGCTACGAAGGCGGTGTGTGGCACTCAGGTCCTAACAACGCTTACGGCACATACAACGGCTATATGACTATGCCTGAATGTATCAGCTGGTCATCTAACGCCGCTACCGTACAGCTTATGAACCAGATAGGAACTAAAACCGCGTACAATCAGGCGGTTAACCTCTTAGGTTTTGAACACTTAGACCCTACCGCTGACTCAGGCTCTATCGGTGCTCTTTCCTTAGGTGGTCTTACAGGCGGTGTTACCGTGCGAGAAATGGCTGCTGCTATGCAGTATGTCGGCAACGGCGGTTTATACTACAAGCCTTACACATACTACTACGTAACTGACCAGAACGGCACAGTTATTCTTGATAACAGAAACAACACTCCAACCGAAGCATATTCTCCTGAAACAGCGTACGAGATGAACAGAGTGCTTAGATACAACGTCCAGACATCTACTCACTCACACTCTATGAACGCTAACATTCCTGGTTGGGACATCGTAGGTAAAACAGGTACTACCGACTACGATAAGGACTCATGGTTTGTTGGTGCGTCACCATACTGCACACTCGCTGTGTGGACAGGTTACGACCAGCCTGACACCATCTCCGTCACATCTATCTCGACCACCACATGGCGCAGGGTTATGACGAAGTATCTGGAGAATAAAGAATACAAAGAATTCGATAAACCTAGTTCTATCGTTCCTGCTACCTACTGTAAAGGTTCAGGACTTTTAGCTTCCTCGATGTGTAGCGAAACGGGTACCGGCTACTACACTCAGGATACTATGCCTGAGTACTGTGGCGGTTACCACATCGCATTTACCGGAAACACTTCAAGCTCGAGTTCGTCAAGCTCGTCAAGCTCAAGCTCAAGCTCGAGTTCGTCAAGTTCGGGCACGTCCTCGGGAGAAGACGGCTCGTCAAGCTCATCTCTAGAAGATAGCTCAAGTTCCGATGCATCATCCGACGTAAATCCGTCAGAAGATTCATCATCAAGCGGTTCTGACACATCATCATCAGTAACTCCGGGTGGCGATGCATCGTCAACTCCTGCTACGGAATCACCGGGATTTGTAGAACAGGCTAACTAATTAATTTACTGAAAGGTTTAGATAAATATGGTATCAGTTGCTATTATGGGCCACGGTGTAGTCGGCTCAGGTGTCGCAGAAATCATCACGACACATAAACAGAAACTCTTCGCATCAGTCGGCGAAGAGCTCTACATCAAATACATCCTCGATTTAAAGGATTTTCCTGACAGTCCGCTCGCTGACCGTTTCACTAAGAATTTCGAGGACATCGTAAACGACCGAGAAGTGTCTATCGTAGTAGAAGTTATGGGTGGTATTAACCCTGCGTACGATTTTGTAAAACGCTGTTTGCTTTCTGGCAAGAGCGTTGTCACTTCAAACAAAGAGCTCGTAGCAGCTCACGGTGCTGAGCTTCTTGCTATCTCTAAAGAAACCAACACCAACTTCCTTTTCGAAGCATCAGTAGGCGGCGGTATTCCTATCATCCGTCCTATGAACCAGTGTCTGGTTGCTAACAACGTATCCGAAGTAGCAGGTATCTTAAACGGTACTACTAACTTCATTCTGACTAAAATGATTAACGAGGGTATGGAGTTTGAAACAGCGCTTAAGCTCGCTCAGGATTTAGGCTACGCTGAACGCAACCCTGAAGCTGACGTTGAAGGTCACGACGCATGTCGCAAAATCTGCATCTTAGCTTCTCTTGCTTACGGCAAGCACATCTATCCTGACTGTGTACATACCGAGGGTATCTCTAACATCACTTTAGACGATGTAAAATACGCGTCCATCTGGGGCGGTGTCATTAAGCTTATTGGTAAAGTAAAACGCTTAGAAGATAAAACCTTAGATATCGTAGTAGCTCCTATGTTCGTGCCATATGAGAGCCAGCTGTCAAGCATCGACGATGTTTTCAACGGCATCATGGTGCGTGGTGACTGTACCGGCGACGTAGTATTCTACGGCAAAGGCGCAGGAAAACTCCCTACTGCTTCTGCGGTTGTGGCTGACGTTATCGACTGCGTTAAACACTTAAAAAACAGAAAATTCCTTTTCTGGGCAGATTCCGACAA
>JAFVVB010000186.1 GCA_017502425.1 Ruminococcus sp.
AAGATTGTGAAATTTTTCACACCTCTTATATATAAACCATATGTGAAACGTTCAAATCTTTGATTTTCGCCTAATTTTTCAAGGGTTTTTTCCTTGTTTTCCACAGAGTTTTCCACAGTGAAGTGCAAAACGTTGAAAACTATATTTTTGGACTTTTTCATATCTTCAGCTAAAATCAAAGGAACACAATTGAGTATTTCGGTTACAATTTTGTTACACTTAAGCCTGAATTTCTCGCCCTTGCGGTCTTGCAAAACGAGGTTGTTTTTGCAAGTGGCACAGGTGTGCACTCCACTTTTTACCGGACAGTTTCTGGTAATCATCAAAGGTAGATAACCGTATGAAAATACTCCTATCGGTATCGCACTTTTCAGCAAATCTATTCTTTTATAATCAAGTTCAAACGATACTTCTGCATCTGTTGCACCATAATTTTTCGCCCAGAGTAGGGACAGAGAATTAGTGATATTCATACCAAAGCCCAGATGATAATGAAGTCCGAGCTCTTTACACATATACACTGCACCGATATTATGACACAAAACGTGATGAATACCCATATCTTTTGCTTTTAAAAGAGCTTGATAAATCTTTGTCTCAAGCGAAAACATAGCACGAGGTATCTCAATAGCTATATTCATTGAGGCTTTTTGATATTCCTTTATTTTCTCTTCGTTTTTCACACACTCAAAAAGTGGTAAAAATACATACTCAAATTCAGAAAAACTCTGCGGAATATTAAGGTCGGATAGCACTGCACGATTACTTTTTAAAAATTCTTTGCTCTCAATCTCACCGATTAAATCAGTAAAAGTATAGTCTAAAACTTCGTAATTATGACGTCTTTCACGTTTTAAAGAAAGTTTATCAAGTATATCACGGCGCAGGCAGTTAATGTCCTTAGCACTTATAAAAGCCTCCCCTGAAATTTCGCATTTTATATCGTGTACATTATACGGAGTGTCACCTGTTTTTCTAAGGTATGAAGAAATTTTCTCAGCGTTTATAGGAGCATTCTGAGCTTTTGAAACTATGAAATCAGACTGAATCTGCACACTGTGTTCATAGTCAGTTACACTTAGCTTTACAGGCTTTCCTACTTCAATATTGACAGAAAAATCGATGTCTACTCGTCTAAGCTCATCTTTATATGTTGAACGTATAAGTCGCAGTAGCTTTTCTGATGCCAAAACAACGTCTTCGCGTTTGCGATATCCAAACATAGAAGAACCTCTGCTATCACAGAAATATCCGTCAGTAAAACCGGTTCTGGAGAATACAGCTTTAAGATTTTCCTGAGTTTTCTCATCAATATAGCCGTTATCACGCATCATAACGCACGCACGGGTAGCGCTCGAAACATACTCGGGACGTTTCATTCTGCCCTCGATTTTTGCACTTTTAACTCCGATTTCTTGAAGCTCTCTGATTCTATCTATTATAGAGTTATCTTTCAAACTAAGCGCATGAGTATTAGAGCTATCACACGTAAAAGGTAAACGGCACGGTTGAGCACACATACCTCGGTTAGCGCTACGTGTACCTAAAGCTGCACTCATATAGCACTGACCCGATACACACATACACAACGCTCCGTGAACGAAAACCTCAAGCTCAATATCGCAGTTATCGGCGATATATTTAATTTCCTCTTTAGTCATTTCACGAGCGAGAACCACTCGAGAAAAACCGAGCTCTTTGAGTGCTTTAGCCCCACTTAAGGTATGCACACTCATCTGGGTTGATGCGTGAAGTTTAAGCTGTGGCACTATCTTTTTTACCGCCATCGCAAGTCCGATATCCTGAGTAATGAGTGCATCGATATCACACTCGGCCGCTTTTCTCACTAAATCTAGTGCATCGTCCATTTCGTCGTCAAAAATCAGCGTATTCAGCGCAAGATATACTTTTACACCGTTTATGTGACAGTATTTAACTGCATCTTTAAGCTCATCAATGCTGAAATTCTTAGCCGACGCACGCGCAGAAAAATCCTTAGCACCCAGATATACTGCGTCTGCACCGGATCTGACAGCGGCTACTATGCTATCAAATCCTCCGCAGGGAGAGAGTATTTCAATCTTATTCATCGTTTTTATTATCTTCAAAGAGGCTGTACTGTCTCATAGGAGTGTAACCTTTTGAATTATTTTGCTTTTGCATAAAACGCTCTTTATATGGATTTACGTGCTCATGATTATGACGTTTTTTCTCGGATTTTGGTGTAGGCTTCACGGTTTTTGGCTCTAATTTTTCAACCTCTTTTTCAGCATCCTCATCAAAATCAAAGGAAAGGTCGTCGCTTGAATCAATTTCAAATTCTTCTACTACTTCGGTAGTTTTAGTCTTCTTTATTTCTACTACCGGTGCAATGGCTGAAGCTAAAGGCTCTTTCTTTTTGTTTTCAATTTCTTTTTCGAGCTCTGCGATTCTTTCTTTTAACTTTTCGTTTTCAGCTCTTAACTTTGCGCTGTCTTCGATATAGTCCTTTATCTGCTCTTTTACTTTTGAAAGCGATGCTCTGCTTTTAGCTTCATCGTCACAAAAATCAAGTGCCGCCATAACCGCACATTTTTCGCGGCTCATACCGCTGTTGTTAAACAGAGAGCTGATAGCTGTATCTACCTTCTGAGAAATGTCTGTAACGTATTTTTCTGATTCTTCAGTTATTAAAGTCAGTTTCTGACCTGCTACAAATACCGTAATCTTATTTTTTTCCATAATAGCACCTCAAAAAGATTTTTTACCACATAAATTATATAACAACAATAATCAATATCACAAGTTTTACTACCGTATTGTAATTTTTAAATATCAAATGTCTTTGAATTGTTACATAATAAGAAAAAGTCCGACGAAAATATCGTCGGACTCTAAGTCATTTTATTTCAACAATAACATCAGTAATAGGAACGCCGTGTTCATTATAGAAATAGTATCTGTATGTTCCCGGCTCTAAAACCAGTCCCACGCTCTGAGGACTATAAATATAGTAGTACACACTACCGAAACCTGAGTAAAATCTCGCAAGATGCTCAGAAGAAAACAGCTTTCTGTCTCCGACAGGTCGGTCGTTGACATCTTTTATTCTGCAGTATATTTTTCCGTCGCCAACCAGATAACTCGGAGAAAAGCTTACGATACAATCTGAACCTGTCGGTGATGTCAGGTCTTCGTTATCGGTTTTGCTTTCTTCGGTGGATTCTTCTTTATTAGGTAATGACTGCTCTGTTGATGGTTGAGTCTCTTCACTTACCGTTTCATTAGTAGGTTTTACAGGCTTTACGGTAGGCTTTATTACAGGTTTTTGAGTATGATTATTTAAAACAGTCGGTTTCTGCTCTTTTTTATCCGTAGGCTTTTTAGTGCTTTCTTCTTGCTTTGATTCAGATATTTCCTGATTTTTCGTTTCTTTTACTTGAGTTACTTCGGATTTTTCCTGTTTTTTTACTGTTTTATAAGCCTTATTCTCAGATTTTTCCTGAGTCTGAATTACAGTTTCAGTCTCTTTTGGTGCTGTCGGAATCTGAGGTTGAGTCTTACCGAAACCGAAAACAAGTACGCTTATCATACACACAAAAGTCAAACATAAACACGATGCTATGATTTTAGCATTGTATTTAGGACGCGGTTTTATCTTAGACGCTGTGCTGAGCACTCTGTCAGCCCACTCATCAGAGATGTCAAAACTTTTCATTTTATCAAAGTTGAAATCGTTCATTAACACTCACCTCCGTAAATACTTCTGAGTTTCTCTCTGCCTCGCATAAGTAATGTTTTTATGGTGTTAGGGGGTTTTTTCAGAATTTTTGCTATTTCATTTACTTTATAATTTTCGCAGTAATACAGGTACATTACCTCTCTGTACTTATCATTAAGCTCAAACAATGCCCACGATAAATCGCACTCTTCATAAGGAAAATTCACTATATCGTCGCTGTTTTTATCGAGCAGTACTTCTTTGCGATTTTTTCGCATAAATCGGTTACACTCGTTTATAGCAACCCGTATGAGCCACGCTTTAAGATGCTCTTCGCTTTCTAGCTTAGGGGATTTTTTATATAATCTTAAAAAGGTGTTCTGAAAGCAGTCGTCAGCGTCGGTCTGGTTTTTAAGTCGCATTATGCATACTAAACCGACGGTATTTTTATATTTGCGGACGACTTGCTCGAAAGTAAGTCCCGCAAAATTTTCGTCACCCATTTTCATACCCCCCATTCACTATTAATACCCTTTAAACCCATATTATGGTTTCATTAAAATATTATATATAAACTATGTAAAAAAATAAAGCCCGATGATAAAACATCGGGCTTAGTAATTATATTATTTAGCATGCGCTAGCTTTTTTTGGATAGTAGTTGCATCCATTATAGTAATTTTACCGTCGCGGTCTATATCAGATACATAACCTGAACGGTTTTCTTCGTGTTCATCATATCTGACTACCACATTGTAGTGTTCTCTATAACTTAATTTTTCTAAATCTACTAAATATCTTGAGATATAAGTAGCATCAAAAATAGTGACTTTTCCGTCTTTATCGGCATCTCCGAAAGGATTAGCCACTCCTAAATCAACGAGCGTTGCTCCGAGTTCATTATACTTATACGGAGTTTTTCTCAGATCTTTTAAGTCATAAATCTTATCTTCTTTTACATCATACACACCGTAGTTATAGGTAAAGTAGCTGTAAATATTAGGTGAATGCACTACAACATCGCCTAAATCCATACCACATAGAGCACACATCGCATTGCCTGTGTCAGCTTTCAGTAGTATCCAGTCTATTTCACCGTTTTCGTCCTTGTGCTCATATGTTTTTTCAAAAGAGTAATAGCCTATCTGAGGAGTAGCATATAGTAGATACTTCTGCTCGATTTGTGAGCAATAATCAATGCTATCCACCTCGTCAAAAGACGCTATTTTTCCGATATTTGCTACCTTTACTCTGACTACTAACTGACCACAGTTTTTAAGCACTTCTTCGTAGTATAATCCGTTAAACACCTTGCTGTACATATCTGTGTAAAAATCTGCATAGTAGTTTTTGAGTTCTTCTTTCGCCTTATCGTAGTCCGGATAACTCGGCATATCCATACTGAACACCTCGTCGGTGTAATAGTCTATTTTTATACCTATAATATCGTTTTTTGATGAGTTTTCTATGACTTCTTTCAGCTCGTCGCTGATTTTAGAAGTTTTCGCTGATGCTGTAATCATACATGAAAACAGCAAAACAAAAGATAAAATAACTGCAACTATTCTTTTCATATTCACACCTCCTGCTTATTTTACCGTAACTTCACCGAAGTAAAATATGTGTCCCTTGTCATTTCCGAAAAAGTAGCTGTACGTACCGGGACGGATACTCTTATTTTCATTATTTACTACGTACTCAAGATATACTATTCCGTTAGATACTTCTACTGATACGTTATACATATCCATCTCTTCTTCTGCTGACAAATCACCGGGGCCGGTATTCAGAAAACAGAAAATTCTAGCGTCATTAAGGTACTCGCTCAGAGAAATAGTAGCGTAGCATCTGATATAATTTGTGTCTTGAAAACTATCGGACGAACCAGGGGACGAATCAGGGTTTGATGAATCGCTGGAATCACTTTCACCTGATGACGATCCATCATTCTCATTGGGTGGTGATTGGGTCGGATTTGTTTCAGGTTTTACTGATGGTTTTTCAGACGGACTTGGTTTCTGTGTTTCAGGACTTTGCGTAGGTTTTTCAGTAGGCTCTGGTGCAGGTTTTATATCGGGTTTTGCCTCGGGTTTTTGAGTATTGCCATTAACTTCAGGCTTTTTAGTTTCCTCTTCTTTTTTATCCGTAGGATTCACTACTATTTGCTCTATGATAACGCTGTGTTCAGTAGAACCTACTGTTTCTCTTCTATTATTTTTCTTAGTTTCCTTTTTGCTTTTTTTGTTTTTAGTTTCAGCAAGTGATTCTTTTTCTGTTTCTGAGTTTACAGTGACATTTTCGCTGTATGATGACTCTTCTATTGGTTTAGGTACCACTTTACTATCGTCTTTTAGCATATGATAAACCACGAAACTAAGTGTAAAAACTAAGATAAAGCTCGCTACCATCGGTAATACTTTTTTAAATACAATGAAAGTTGTGGCAGGTTTTTTGGGTACGTTTACTGCACCGTTGACCCATGTGTCAGGGATTTCTATATTTTTGATTTTGTCAAAATTAAAATCTCTCACTTCACTCACCTCCATATATTTTTTTGAGCTTTTCTCTACCACGTCGCAGTCGGGTTTTAATCGTATTTTCGTTTTTATTGAGTATCTTTGCTATTTCTTCGATTTTATAATCTTCTGCGTAAAACAGGTAGAGCACTTCTCGATATTTATCGTCAAGCCTCATCAATGCCCACGACATATCGCTCTTTTCCTCAGGAAAATCAACTGAAGTTTCAGGAATTTTTGAAAGAGAGACAGTGGGCTTGTTTTTTCGTATGTACTTATTACATTCATTGATAGCAACTCGTATGAGCCACGCTTTCAGATGGTTTTCATCATTGAAGTCAGGGGATGAACGATACAGTTTGAAGAAGGTATTCTGAAAACAATCCTCAGCATCAGCGTAATTTTTGAGTCGCATAGTGCATACCGCACCGACAGTCTGTTTATACTTAACGACAGTTTCTTCATAAGTACGCCCAAAAAACATTTTTTCGCCCATCTGTCTCCCTCCTTCACTAATAAAATCCAGTATATATGGTAAAAAGTTTCATTTATTTTTTATATAATATCATCTAAAAAATAAAAGCCACGAATATTTCATCGTGGCTTTTGATAATGTCAGAAAATTACTTTTTCTCGATATAACCCAGTGAAATTAAACCGTCTGCTGACTGCTGCATAGAAATAGTAGCAGCTTCACCTGTGATAGTTAAAACTTTAGCATCAGCTAACTTAGATACTGTATCAACATTTTCTAAACCTGTGCTATGAATCTTGAGTACATAGAAATCACCGTCTGTATCATATGTAACTGTACAGCAATCAAGTTCATCAGCAGGGCCATACTGCTCTTTAACCTGAGTATCAAATGTTTCTTTCTGCTCATCAGTATAGTCAGTCATAGGAAAGTATACAATTTCTACCATTTCCTTAACTACATCGCCGTCAGCCTTTAATTCCTGAATATCGATACTGCTGTTAGTAGCGTTTTTCATGATGAAAGCTCTTGTACCATCGCCAGAAAGAGTTGCTGTGTATGAAATACCTTCACTAGCAATTAAGCCGTCAAATGTAGAAGTATCAGCTTTCTCAGTATCAACAGCTGAACTTGAGCTTGAACTATCAGCATCAGCATCTTCTTCTGAAGGGGTCCAAGGCTCGAATGTAACGTCTTCCTGAGTACCACTTGTTTCAGGACCACCACATGAACCTAAAGCCACAAAGAGTACTATAATCGCAGCGATAACTGCCAGCACGATTATTAAACCTTTTTTACTTTTCTTAGGTTTCTGAGGCTGTGGAGGTTGAGCGTATGGAGCACTCTGCTGTACTGTCGGTGCCATAGGTGCCTGAGGTACCTGTGGTGCAACCTGCTGTGGAGCATTATCCTGAACATTACCACAAGCATCACAAACTGTTGAATTTTCTGCTAAAACTTGTCCGCAATTTTTACAAAACATAATTATCCTCCTATCAAAGTATTAATACTTTATTTCATTTTAGCACCATAGTTTTTTCAATACAAGTCAAAATAACAAAAAGCCTGCCAAAATTTAAGGCAGGCTTTTGTGAATATTATCCAATATATTTTAGAACTTGGGCCATTGTAGTTCCATTTTCATTATAGAAAACGAAGGTATAATAACCCGGATATTTTATATTGTGTGGCGATGGAGAGTAATTAGCATACACCGTATTACCGGATATTTTTATAATATCTGCATGGTGCTGTGCCGAATACAGATTTTCACTTCCGATAACATTACCGCTAGGAGTAACTATCTTACAGAAAACCAATGAATTTTTTCCCAGAAGATTTTTACTGAACGTTACATCAACCGATACTTCTAAATCAGGATTAATCGTAGGTGTAACGATAGGACCAAAGCTTTCTTCCGTAGATTCTTCCGAAGATTCTTCCGACCAGTCTTCCCTAGATTCTTCAGAAGATTCGTCAATAGATGGCGGTGGACCTTCAGTTGCCTCAGTTGATTCATCAATAGGTGGAATCGGATCTTCAGTGGATTCTGAACCTGATTCTTTAGTTTCTTCTGTCGGCTCAGTAACTTCAGTAGGTGCATTAGGTAATGAAGGTTTAAAATCAGGTTTTAGTGTTTCCTTAGGTTCTGTTTCCACAGGACGTGTCGGACCTATAATGCTGCCCTTTTCAGTAGGAATAATCACTAATCTGCCGTCAACAGTAGTTTCATATACATAACCGTACCCAGAATTAGTTTCTATCACACGACCATCTTTTGTGGTTGGTGGTATTTTTTCGTCATACTCGCTACTGCTTTTACTTTCAATATCCGGATTATCAGGTTTTACTTGTAGATTATCATCACGCATAAGTACCATGAAAATACTCAGCGCAAGTACTATTACTGTACACGCTACCGCACCGATAGTACGCATATGCTTAATAAAGAAAATCGGTTTTTCTTTTTTCGGAGGTTTTTGCACATTTAAAGCGCCGTCAATCCATTCCTGCGGAACTTTAAACTGAGAAATAGAGTTGAAATTCTTCTTCATATACCATCACCTCCGTAAACGCTCTTGAGTTTATCAATTCCTCGTTTGAGCAGAGTTCTGATAGTATTAGGATTCTTTCCTAAAATCTCACCAATTTCTTTTGAGTTGTACTGCTCACAGTAACGTAAGTACAGCACATCACGATATTTATCATCGAGTTGCATAAGTGCCCATGAAATATCGTCTTTATCGTCATCGGGGAAGATGATGGCATTATTCTGAGATATTTTATCAAGGGAGATGAGGCGACGGTTTTTGCGGCGCATATTACTGCACTCGTTAATTGCTACTCGTATGAGCCACGCTTTTAAGTGGTTTTTATCGCTGAATTCAGGGGATTTTTCAAACAGCTTCATAAAAGTATTCTGGAAACAATCCTGTGCGTCAGCATGATTTGTAATATGTAGAACACATACCGATGCTACTGTCTGAAAGTAGTTTTCTACTACTTGCTCATACGTCAGCCCGGCATACAGAGCATCTGCCATCTAATCCCCCCTTATATATAAAACACTTAAGAACGCTAAAGTGTTTCAGCTTTTTTCAAATTTTTACATTTTTTTCAAAATAAATGAAAAGTACCGACGAAACATCTCGTCGGCACTTTTAGTTATTCTTTATCAAAGCGAGCTGATTCTTCATATTTAGTATAGTCTATGAGCTCCCACTCAGTGAGTATCTCGTCTTTACACGGAGATGTCATAAACAGTACTACTGAACCTTCTTCGCCTTCTGCTTTGCTGAGATTCATCATATATACACCATTATTATAGAAAAAGCCTTTCTCGCTTTTTGCACTATCAAAAAAGATATAGTATAAAAACTCGAGTGCATCTTCTTCATAGCCTCCTGCTACCATCGAAATAATAGCAGCAGTGAGCATAATAGTATACTGATACTCAGCGTCCGCTTCCACAAACTGTGAGTATGATGTGCCACATCCTAAGTTCATCACTTTTCCTGACTCGTTTTCTACCGCCGCTGTTATAGTGAGCGTATCAGTAGCATAGTAGTAGGAAGAGTATTTTATTCCGTTATCATCAACCAGATTGTCAGCCATTTTGACCCAGTTTTTAAAATCAAAATGCTCTTTAACTTCGCTTTTAGCAAGTTTTGCACTCGCACTATTGAGCTTTTCGTTAAACTCTTCCAGCGTAAAAATATATCTCGCACCTAAGTTATTCTCACTTTTTTCCCACATCAGCTTAGTAGGAGCAGGAAAATCTAACTTTTTAGCTGATACTTCTGCTTCATTTTCTGCATTGATGACTGTTTTATCAGAACTTACTTTATTACACGCGCACAGTGACAACACCATAATCAAAGTAATAATTAAGCATAAAAATCTTTTCATAGTGAATTCCTTTTAAAAAGAGATTATATACTGATGCTTATTCAGCACTAGTTTCTTCTGATACTTCGTTTTCGGTACTTTCAGACTCTGATGATTCAGCTTCTTCGCTTTCGTCCTCGTGAGGAACTGAAGCGATAGTAACTACTTCATTATCGTCTTTGATTTTCATCACAGTAACACCCTTACTAGGACGAGCACAGGTACGGATAGTGTCCGCCTTGATACGGATGATAACACCGTTATCAGAAATGATGATAATATCATCATCTAAAGATACAACACTAAGTGCTGCAACTTCGCCATATTTATCAACGTGATAGTTAGTAAGACCCTTACCACCACGGCTCTGAGTACGATAGTCAGATGGTAACGATAATCTACCGTAACCGGTAGAAGATACGGTAAGAACATATCCGTCTTCATCGATAACGCTCATACCGACAATATAATCGTTTTCTTTGAGTTTCATCGCTTTGACACCACGTGCCTGACGACCCATCGGACGAACGTCGTTTTCATTGAAACGAATAGCCATACCAAGTCTGGTCGCAATAATAACGTCATCGTTTCCGTCGGTCATCTTAACCCACGCAAGCTCGTCGCCTTCATTTAAATCAAGTGCGATAAGTCCGCCTTTTCGAGCTGTGTTATATGCATTGAGCTCAATACGTTTCACTATACCATGTTTAGTTACCATAACAAGGTATTTATCCTCATCAAACTCAGGCACTCTGATCATAGAAGTAACTTTTTCATCGGTGGAAATAGGCAGTAAGTTAGCGATATTCATACCCTTTGACTGACGTGAAGTCTCAGGAATTTCATAGCATTTATGTCTGTAAACTCTGCCTTTATCAGTAAAGAATAAGATATAGTCGTGAGAGTTAGAAATAAACATCTCGGTTGCAATATCGTCTTCTTTTCTGCTCATACCGGATACGCCTCGTCCGCCTCTGCGCTGGAGTTTATATGTATCTTCAGCAAGACGTTTTATGTAACCGAACTTAGTCATAGTAACTACGCAATCTTCCTTAGGAATGAGGTCTTCTATATCAACCTCACCGCTGATAGCACAGATTTCTGTTCTACGTGGGTCAGCGTATTTATTTCTGACTGCAATAGCCTCTTCTTTAACGAGTTCGAGCTTTCTGGTTTCAGAAGCAAGAATCTCATTATACTCAGCAATTTTCTTAGCTAACGCTGCGATTTCGTCTTCAATTTTAGTGCGTTCCATATTAGTGAGCTGGCCTAAACGCATTGATACGATAGCGTGTGCCTGAGCATCATCGAGATTAAATCTTTCCATAAGACCGAGTTTAGCAGATGACTGGTCTTTTGATTTACGGATAATAGCGATAACTTCATCGATATTATCAATAGCTACTTTAAGTCCTTCTAAAATATGTGCACGCTCTTTAGCTTTTCTTAAATCGTAGATTGTACGACGTGTAATTACATCAACCTGATGGTCAATGTAGTGCTGGAGCATTTCTTTTAATGTAAGGACTTTAGGCTCGCCATTAACGATAGCGAGCATAATGCAACCGAAAGTAGACTGCAACTGAGTGAGCATAAACAGCTGGTTTAATACTACCTGCGGAGAAGCTTCTCTCTTTATGTCAATTTCGATATGCATACCATTTCTGTCGGAATGGTCTTCTATATTAGAAATACCGTCGATACGCTTATCCTTAACGAGTTCAGCGATATTTTCAATAAGTCTTGCTTTATTTACAACATATGGAAGTTCAGTAACAATAATTTTGAATCTGCCGTTTTTAGCTTCAACTATTTCAGTCTTAGCTCTTACTATGATTTTACCTCTACCAGTAGCGTACGCTGCTCTGATACCGGAGCGACCCATAATAATACCACCGGTCGGAAAATCCGGACCCGGCATACATTCCATAATCTCGGCAACTTCAGCGTCAGGGTTATCTATGAGAAGACACATAGCATCAACCGCTTCGCCTAAATTATGCGGTGGAATATTAGTAGCCATACCGACAGCGATACCTGAAGAACCGTTTACAAGCAGGTTAGGAAATCTACTAGGAAGTACAGTAGGCTCTTTTAAACGGTCGTCGAAGTTAGGCATAAAATCAACGGTTTCCTTATCAATATCGGTAACCATTTCGAGCGAAATTTTAGATAATTTAGACTCGGTATAACGATATGCAGCAGGTGGGTCACCGTCAACAGAACCAAAGTTACCGTGACCATCAACGAGCATATATCTCATAGAGAAGTCCTGCGCAAGTCTTACCATAGCATCGTATACTGAAGAGTCGCCGTGTGGGTGATATTTACCCAGCACGTTACCGACAGTATCCGCACATTTACGATATGGTTTATTAGGTTCGAGTCCGTTTTCAAACATAGTGTAAAGAATACGGCGATGAACCGGTTTCAGACCATCTCTAACATCAGGAAGCGCACGAGAAACTATAACACTCATAGAGTAGTCAAGGAAGGATTTTCTCATTTCGCGGTTGATATCAACGTCTATTACTTTACCGACAGTGCTCTGTACTACATTATCGGTGTTTTCATTCATATTATTTAAATTCTTTTCGTTATCCAAATTGTACACCTTCTAATAAACTTTCTTTTTTTATAAAGTAGCCAAATTTATTATCCGATTATATATCAAGATTCTGAACGTATTTAGCGTTAGTCTCAATAAACTCTCTTCTAGGTTCTACTTTATCACCCATTAATATAGAGAATGTTTCGTCAGCTATCTCTGCATCAGAAAGTTCTACTCTGAGCATGGTTCTTGTTTCAGGATTCATAGTAGTTTCCCACAGCTGTTCTGAATCCATCTCACCAAGACCTTTATAACGCTGAATATCAGTTTTACCCTCTAATTTTGAAAGTATTTCATCACGTTCGATATCAGAATATGCGTAGTGATGTTCCTTACCTTTAGTGATTCTATAAAGTGGTGGCTGAGCAATATATACATGGCCCTGTTCAATTAAAGGTCTCATAAATCTGAAGAAGAAAGTAAGAAGCAATGTTCTGATATGAGAACCATCAACGTCGGCATCGGCCATAATGATAACTTTATCATATCTCAATTTTTCAGAATCAAATTCTTCTCCGATACCTGCACCAAGCGCTGTGATTACAGGAGTAAGTTTATCATTACCGTAAACACGGTCAAGACGTGCTTTTTCTACGTTTAACATCTTACCCCAAAGTGGTAAGATAGCCTGAAAACGTCTATCACGACCCTGTTTAGCTGAACCACCCGCAGAGTCACCCTCTACGATGTATATCTCGGTTTCAGAGCTGTCTTTTGACTGACAATCAGCCAGTTTACCCGGTAATGTTGCACTATCAAGTGCTGATTTACGTCTTACTGATTCTCTTGCTTTTCGAGCAGCTTCTCTGGCTTTTGCTGATGCTAAGGCTTTATCTAAAATAGCGGTAGCAGAAGCAGGATTTTCCTCTAAGAATTCAGCAAACTTTTCATTTATAAGACGACCAACCAGAGTTCTTACTTCAGTATTACCGAGTTTTGCTTTAGTCTGTCCTTCAAACTGAGCTTCAGTAATCTTAACTGAAATAATAGCAGTAAGACCTTCTTTATAATCTTCGAACTCGAGTTTTAAATCTTTATCTTTATCTTTGATTTTATTAAATTTAGTAGCGTAGTTATTCATAACACGAGGAAGTGAACGTCTGAAACCTTCTTCGTGTGTACCACCGTCAGTGGTATGAATATTATTAGCAAAAGAACGGATATCGTTGTTATAACTATCGTTATACTGGAGTGCTATATCAACCTCGCATGTATCTTCAGCATTAGAGGCATGTAGAAAAATAATTTCATCGTGAATAGGGGTATAACCCTTTTTCTTATGTATGTATTCTACGAATTCTTTAATACCGCCTTTATAGTAGAAAGTTTTTGAAATAATATTTTCAGCATCTCTTTCGTCTCGAAGTTCAATATTAACGCCTGCGTTAAGAAAAGCCTGCTCCCTTAAACGCTTAGCTAAAATATTATAATCGTAAACATCGGTATCTTTAAAAATTTCAGGGTCAGCTTTAAAACGTACTTCTGTACCTTTTTCAGTAGTCTGACCGATAATTTCAAGGTCATTCATGATAGCTCCACGTTCGTAGCGCTGGAAGTAAATATTCTCACCGTCACAAACCTTAACCTCTAGCCATGTAGAAAGAGCATTAACAACGGAAGCACCTACACCGTGAAGACCACCGGATACTTTATATCCGCCACCACCGAATTTACCACCTGCATGAAGTACTGTAAATACAACAGTAACCGCAGGAAGTCCCATTTTCTGATTAATACCGACCGGAATTCCTCGACCGTTATCCTTTACTCTGATGATATTACCAGGAAGTATTGAAACTTCGATTTTTGAACAATATCCAGCTAAAGCCTCGTCGATAGAGTTATCAACAATTTCATATACTAAATGATGAAGACCTCTCTCACCGGTAGAGCCAATATACATACCCGGACGTTTTCTTACTGCTTCGAGTCCTTCTAATACCTGAATTTCATCGGCACCATATTCGTTTTCAACTTTGGTTATTTCATTTTGTTCCAAATTTTTTTCCAAATTATCCAAGATATAACCTCCAATATTTTCGATTATTCTGTACTGTATCTAAAATTTATTTTATATAATTAACTATTTTAAGTAACTCTTAAAAATCAAAATTTTTTCAGATTTTTAACTGGCATAGTTGCATCCATATTTTTATTACTTGAAATGTTATCAAATTTAGAAAAACTTTTTGTGTCACCCGAAGACGAGTCTTCAACTATTTTTCTCTCTTCTTTGATAGCATTAAATACATCTTTATTGATGACAGGTTTATTTTCGTCAGTCAAAACTACATCATCAACAAATGTAGGTACAACACGTGATGTTTTAGCAACTGTCGGATCAGGATCAACGATAGGACTTTCTATGATTCCCGTATCATATAAAACGTCCATATGTTTTTTACGAGGTTTCAATACCACAAAAAACGGTGTTAAAAAGTAAAATACAATGAACGGAACTGCTACAAAAAGCATAAACCAAATATTTGTTTTATCTGTTGCAATTAAAAATACCGCTAAAATAAGTAAGGATAATACTAAAGTAAACAAAAACGGAATTAATAATGTCTTTTTTATAAGAATATTCGATTCTTTTTTACATTTATTGCAGTAATACTCTCCTCGGCTGCGCATAATAAAAGCCTGCATAAAAGTAAGTTGCTTACCGCAGTATGGACATTTAGTAATTTTCATAGATGTGCGTCCTTTCGTGATAACAATCTTTTTTGAATAGTTTTTGACGATAGCTGACAAATATATATTTTCTGTCCTTTTTCGTCATTACACAGAATAAATGATTTAGGAAGTTCGTATGACACAGTAAAAGCTTCCTTGTTTTTTTCACACATACTCAGATAATTTCTGGTGTGCTTTGAAACTGTTGAAGTATCCAAATCAAATATTCCTATTATGTCATCGGTTTTAATAACCGTTTCATTACCTAAGTGTAAGTACATTACTTCACTTCTCCATCGTTTATATAGAAGATTTTACCTGATTTTAATTGTTCTTTATTTGATTCCTCACAGCAAGTAACAAATACCTGATATGAATCAACTTTATTAAGCAGAAAATCCTGACGTTTTGTATCAAGCTCAGATAAAACATCATCGAGTAAAATAACCGGCTTTTCTGAATTTTTTTCATAAAGCATCTGAGCCTGAGCAAGTTTTAGTGATAGCACTGCTGAACGTTGCTGTCCTTGAGAGCCGAAAGTTTTAGCAGATATACCATTGATTTTTATATCCATATCATCTCTGTGAGGACCTATATTCGTATATCCTGTGTGGTAATCTTCATTTCTGGATTTTTTATAAGCATTGCTCAGTTTTTCTTTAATTTCATCAATGCTGTCATCTTCAGTAATATTGCAGTTAGAAATATATTCTATATCTAAAATCTCTTTGGAATTTGAAATATCCTCGTGAAATTTCTGAGCATATATTTTCAGATTTTTTATATACTCCATACGCTCTTTCAAAATAATAGCGGCAGTGACACACAAAGAGTCATCCCATATAGGCAAAGTGTCTTTTAATTCTTTGTGTTTGAATATATCTTTTAACAGCGCGTTTCTCTGATTAATAATCTGGTTATATTTAGATAAACATGAAGCGTATTTTATGCGTTGCTGAGAAAGTGCACCGTCTAAAAATTTTCTTCTCATTGACGGACCTCTTTTGACTAATGTCATATTCTCAGGTGAAAAAACCACGCATGAAAAAATCTCGGTAAGATATGAAGACGAACTTTTTTCTACGCCATTGATTTTTATTCTCTTTTTATTCTGAAAAAATGAAATTTCAGCGTTTTGATCTCTTTCATATGAATGAAAATCCATGCTTAGTTTAAAAAAACTGTCATCAAAGCTGATTAATTCGTTTTCTTTAGCGCCTCTGAACGAATGACCACCACAAAAAAGCCATATAGCTTCCAGTAAATTAGTTTTACCCTGAGCGTTATCACCGTAAATCACATTAACTTTTTCACATGGATTTATCTCACCGTTTGAAAGATTTCTGAAATTCTCAAATTTAAGTTTATTGATTATCAATCTGCTTTTACCTCAATAACTCTGTTTTCAAACTGTGCTGTATCACCATCACGCATTTTTTTACCGCGCATGGTACAAATTTCACCATTGACTTTAATTTCACCATTTTGAATCAGAAACTTAGCCTGACCACCAGTAGGGGCTATTCCTGCAAATTTAATTAAATTATCAAGTCTGATGAATTCTTCATTTATATTAATTATC
The DNA here is from genome assembly GCA_017502425.1 of Ruminococcus sp. Taxonomy (GTDB): domain Bacteria; phylum Bacillota; class Clostridia; order Oscillospirales; family Acutalibacteraceae; genus Ruminococcoides. The sequence goes on from JAFVVB010000186.1 coordinate 16,948, forward strand.
TCTTTTTGCATATCAGCCCTCATTAGATAATCTCATAGGTACTACTAAGAAAGTAAAGCTATCACTATTAACAGGTTTAACAATCATAGGAGCGAGAGAACCGTTTAAAATAAGCTTAATTTCGTCTGTATCGCTATTTTTGAGTGCATCGAGTAAATATTTATTATTAAATCCTATTTCAACGTCTGAACCGATTGTAGACACAGTAAGGACATCATTTGCTTTACCCACGGCAGTAGAACATGAAAGTTTAATCTGATCTGATGTGATAGACATTCTTACAGGAGACTGGATTTTTTCGTTAGTCAAAAGTGACATTCTATCAACTGCACTTGATAAAAGACGTGTGTTAATAACAAGTTCAGTCTGAGCAGTTTTAGGAACTGTTGTTTTATAATCAAGGAAGTTACCCTCGATAAGACGAGAAATAATGCTATAATTTTCGATTTTAAAACTGATGTGTCTCTGACCTACTATAATTTCAACATCTTTTTCATCGTCTGTGATAAGTTTTAAAATCTCACCCTGAGTTTTACCAGGTACTACAAATTTATTCTTGCTGTCAGAATCGATATTTTCCTCTCTGATAGCCATTCTGTAACCATCAACAGATACTACTCTCAAAATTTTATCTTCAATTTCAAAAAGTGAGCCTGTGTAGATAGGTTTAGCCATATTATCAGATACAGCAAAAATAGTCTGCTTTATCATATTTTTGAGTATCTCAGATTTAACAACGATATTATCGGTCTGTTCAAAAGAAGGAAGTTCAGGATACTCGTTTGATGAAATACCGACTATCTGATAATCAGCCTGACCACTTGTGATATATGTGATAAGTCTCTCGTCGGTTTCGATACATACAACTTCTTCAGGAAGCTTTCTTACAATGTCTGAGAAAAGTTTAGCAGAAACAACTATTTCGCCTTCTTCATTTATAGTTGCTTCCATATTGGTAGTGATACCGATTTCAAGGTCATATCCAGATAAAACTAACTGACCGCTGTATGCTTTAATTAAAATACCTTCGAGTGCTGGAATTGAAGCTTTTGAAGAAACAGCTCTTTGTACGTTAGATACGGCTGTTGCAAGTTCTGAACGTAAACAAGTAAATTTCATTTTTTTATCCTTTCATCTAATCAAATGATTAATATATATATTTAGAGTAGTTATAGTAGTGAGTGTTAATATGTTAACTTCTAAAATTATGTAGTGTCTGTCCCATATTCTGATATTTAATTCTCAATAAAAAATATTGAAAACTAATAATATCTAAAAAAATAATTCAGATTATCAACATAATGTTAAAATATGTGAAGTTAATGTGGAAGAAAATATATGAAAACTTTTATACTATCTGTCACGGATATTTTTAATTATATCTTCGACGGTTTCTCTTAATAAAGAATCAGTTTTCATATTTTTTTCTACCTGCTGTACTGTGTATACGATAGTGGAGTAATGTCTGCCACCAAATTCTTTACCGACAGCTTCCATAGAAAGCGAAGTTAGTTCTCGTACTATGAATATAGCAATTTGTCTAGGCTTGTTTATATTAGCTCTTCTGGATTTCTGCGATTTAATATCATCAGCTTCTACTCCAAAAGTACGGGCTACTTCATCAATGATTTTTTCTACCGTAAGCTCAGGTGGAGCTTCGTTATTTAAAATATCAGAGATAGCCTCAGTTACGGTAGTGATAGTAGGAATTTCTCCGGTTAAGTAGAATCTAGCTTTAAGCTTTTTAACTACGCCTTCGAGCTGTCTAATATTTGATTTTAATTTTTGCGCTATACATTCACACACATCGTCATCTAAATTAAGACCTAAAATTTCAGATTTACGTTTAATGATAGCTATTCTGGTTTCTAAATCAGGTGGCTGAATATCAGCAATGAGTCCTGATTCAAAACGAGTACGCAATCTGTCTTCTAAAGTCTTGATTTCTTTTGGTGGTCTGTCAGATGTGAGTACTATCTGTTTTTTAGCTTCAAATAAAGAGTTGAATGTGTGGAAGAATTCTTCCTGAGTTCTTTCTTTACCACCTATAAACTGAACGTCGTCTACTAAAAGTACGTCAGTTTGTCTATATTTTTGTCTGAATTCAGAAGCAGTAGCCATACGGATAGATTCTATAAGTTCGTTAGTAAAATCATCACCTTTGATGTAGATAATCTTTTTATCAGGATAATTATTTTTGATATCGTTACCGATAGCATAAAGCAGGTGAGTTTTACCAAGTCCTGAGTTACCGTATAAAAACAGAGGGTTATATGCGCCCGCTGGGTTTTGAGCAACTGCTAAACACGCTGCGTGTGCAAATTTATTTGACTGACCAACGATAAAAGTATCGAAAGTAAATTCGTAACCTGCATCAGCTGACTGTTCATTGGATAAAAACTTCTCTTTTTCTTTTTTATCTACTTCATCAGGAATGATAAATTTAGTTTCAAATGTAGTACCAAATACTGCTTTGTATGCTTCTTCGAGCATGGATAAATAACAACGCATCAGAGTCTGGCGATGAAAGTCATTAGGAACCATCAGTACGATTTCGCTATTTTCAAAATCAATATTTACCGGTTCAATTCTACTTATCCATGTTTTATATGCAACGTCGGTTATTTTTTTCTCTTTGCAAAAGTAATCGCATATTACTTGCCATCCTTCATCAAAAGAACCCATTATTTTTCCTCCTGTTTCAAAAAAATCGTGTCAAATTTCAATAAACCTAATACTTGTCCATTATTACATTTAACATTCTATCAAAAAAATGTTGAAAAAGCAATATATTTTTGCATTATAAAGTAAATATTTACTATATTAAATATGCCTTATTTTTAATGTTTTTCAGAGGTCTGTAATTTGTGGTCAAAAAGCCACTAAAATACTAGATATAGTGGGTGCAAAAATCAGCTTTTTTAAAATATTATATAATACAATATAGAAGTAAAAATTTTTGTTGACAAAATCGGTGTTTTTAAGCTATAATGCTAGATTGTAAGGTTATGTACCCGAAAGGAGGGTTTTAAATGCTGAGAACATATCAGCCAAAAAAGCTTCACAGAAAGAAGGAGCACGGCTTCAGAAAAAGAATGGCTACTAAAAACGGTCGTAAGGTTTTAGCTAGAAGAAGAGCTAAAGGCAGAAAGCAATTATCATACTAAGAATAGGCCACTGTCGGCAGTGGTCTTTCTTTTTATTTAACGCTATTTAAGCTATGCGGTTACTACTACTAATTCCACTAAAACCGCATGCCTTTTAAAGGGTGGTTAAGATGAGAGATTATCTCACTATAAAAGAGAATTTCAGATTCCAGCGCGCATATAAAAGAGGAAAGTCTTTTGTATCTCCTGCGCTTGTTACTTATGTCATTAAAAATAATACAAATAACCTTCAAATTGGAATAACCACTTCTAAAAAAATAGGCAAAGCTGTACAGCGCAATAGATGCAGACGAATCATAAGAGCGGCTTTTGATGAGCTTAGACCTTTAGTTATTAATGGGTACGACATAGTTTTTGTATCAAGAACTAAAACCCCTTATGTAAAAAGTACTGACATATTGTGCTATATGAGAAAGCATTTGCAACAGGCAAATGTGTTAAAAAAATAATATGAAGAAAATTTTTATTTCATTGATCAGATTTTATCAGTGCAAAATTTCTCCTTTAATGGGAAAAGGTAAGTGTAAATTTTACCCCACCTGCTCACAGTATGCTATTGAAGCTATATCCGAATATGGTGCGTTTAAAGGTACATTTTTGGCATTGTGGAGGATACTCAGGTGTAATCCGTTTTCCCGCGGGGGATATGACCCCGTTAAAAAGAAGAAGCACTAAGGATAAAGAAGGTTAAATTTATTATGGTTGGATTTTTTAACATTTTTGGTAGTTTATTTGGATATATACTTTGGTTTGCATATTCATTCATAAATAACTTTGGTATTGCTATCATCATTTTCACTTTACTGTTCAAGGTTATTTTGTTCCCATCTTCTGTAAAACAGCAGAAATCCATGGCTGCAAACGCAAAGCTCCAGGCAAAACAGAAAGAACTACAACAAAAATACGGCGAAGATAAACAGAAATATAACGAAGAACTTCAAAAATTATACGAAAAAGAAAACGTTAGTCCGTTTGGTGGTTGTTTAACATCACTTTTACCTATGTTAATTATGCTCGGTATCTTCTATTCAGTAGCAAGACCGCTTTCTAATGTTGTGCATATCGCGTCTGAGAAAGTAACTGCTTTAGCTGAGTATATTCACACAATACCGGGTTTTTCTCTCAATTCAACTTCTATTTATCACGAAATTGATATATTAAGAGTATTTGACAGCATTTCATCACACAGTGCTGTTACTGAGATACTTACAGGCGATGAAATCGAAAAAATCAATATGCTTTCGGGCGGCTTTAACTTCTTAGGTCTTGATTTACTTTCAACACCTAAATTTACCGGTGGAATTCTTTTATTAATTCCGATTTTATGTCTTTTAACATCAGTCGGTACTCAGATTTTCACTATGTTTACTAAGGGAAGCCCTATGAAAAACCAGCAGGGTTGTATGAAATTTATGTTCATCGGTTTACCTGTTCTTACTGCTTGGATCGCTTATACTGTTCCTGCTGCTGTTGGTTTTTACTGGATTTGTTCAAACTTATTCGGATTTGTCCAGATTATTATCATGAACAAATTCTACTCAGCGGACAAGTTAATTGCTAAAACTGAGGCTCAACATATCGCAAGACTTGAATTAGAAGAGAAAAGCGTGAAGAAATATTAATTACGGACTTTAATTAAAGGCGAAGATAATTCATTAAAGAAGGTGCAATTTTGAATAGAGAAGCTATTGCAACAGGTAATACTGTTGAAGAAGCAAGAGAAAAAGCATGCGAAATGCTCGGCGTTGAGTCTTATGATGACAACGTTGAGTTTGAAATAATTGAAATGCAATCTAAAAAAATCTTAGGTCTTTTTGGTGGTCATCCTGCCAAAGTCAAGGTTTTTATTAAAACTACACCTGCTCAGGCAGCTACTGAGTATTTAGAAAACATCATTAAAGCGATGGGTTTAACTGATATTCAGATGAGTGTAGAAGAAAAAGAAAAGAATAATATCATTATTGATATCACAGGTGAAGACGTTGGTTCTGTTATTGGCAGAAGAGGCGAAACATTAGATGCTTTACAGTATCTCACATGTTTAGTTGCTAACCACGTAGAAAACTCTTATTGCAGAGTTACTATCAACACAGGTGATTACAGAGAAAAAAGAGAAAAAACTCTCGAAATTTTAGGCAGAAAGCTTGCTATCAAAGCTGCAAAAACAGGCAGAAAAGCATCTCTTGAGCCTATGAATCCTTATGAGAGAAGAATCATCCATACTGCTGTTCAGAAAGTCAACGGTGCTATCTCATGGAGTGAGGGTGAAAATATCAACCGTCATGTCGTTATCGGTCCTGACCAAAAATCAAAGGGTAACTTTAAAGGTGGCAGAAACGGCAGAAGACCATACAAAGGTGGTAAAGGCTCTGCTAAATCTCAGCCTAAAGCACCAAACCCAGACCGCAAACCTTTAAACGAGGGCGGCGAGTACGGTCTCTACGGCAGAATTGATAAATAAAACGTAGGGGCGGTTTATCCGCCCCTTTTTGATTTTTTACTTTATTTACAAAAGGTGTTACTATGTTGAATTCTACTATCGCAGCTATCAGTACTGCTCAGGGTCTGGGCGGTATCGGTGTCATAAGAATATCAGGTGACGATGCTTTTACTATTGCTGATAAAGTATTTGTCGCAGTGAGTAATAATAAGCTGGGCGATGTGAAGGGCTATACTGCACATTTCGGTGCAGTTTACTATAATAACGAAAAAATCGATGAGTGTGTTGCTACTGTTTTCAGAGCACCACACAGTTATACCGGAGAAAACGTAGTTGAGTTTTCTGTACATGGTGGTACTTATGTTACTAAAACAGTACTCAGAGCAGTTTTAGATAATGGTGCGGTACCGGCTTTAGCAGGTGAGTTTACTAAGAGAGCGTTTTTAAATGGCAAGCTTGATTTGACTGAAGCTGAGGCTGTTATGGATATTATCGGCGCTAAATCTCACGCTGCTGCTAAATCCGCACTTACTGTACACGAAGGTGCTTTGAGTAAAAGCATTAATGAGGTTAAAGAAGACCTTGTATTGCGTGCTGCTCACCTTTGTGCGTGGGCTGACTATCCTGAAGAGGATATACCTGAAATTGAATTTAACGCGCTTAAAGATGCGCTTGATATTGCATATAATAAACTATCCTTTTTACTTAGTAATTACGATAAAGGAAAAGCCATAAGAGATGGCATTGATACTGTTATCGTCGGCAGACCGAATGTCGGTAAATCTACGCTGATGAATCTTATTACCGGTTATGATAAAAGTATTGTTACTGATATAGCAGGAACTACTCGTGATGTAGTAGAAGAAACTGCTGTTGTAAAAGATATTACTCTTCATCTGTCTGATACTGCCGGTATCAGAGATGCTGATAATGCTATTGAGAAAATCGGTGTTGATAAAGCTAAAAAACGTCTTAGTACAGCTGAGCTGATTATCGCTGTTTTTGACGCGTCTGCTGAGCTTTCACATGATGATATTTCTATTTTAAATGACATCAAAGGCAGTATTTGTATTGCTGTTATTAATAAAGAGGATTTAGATATAAAACTCGATATTGAAAAGATAAAGGAAGTTACTGAAAACATCGTGTTTATGTCTGCCAAAGCTAAAACTGGTGTAAAAGAATTTGAAGATATTTTAGAAAAAGTTGCGGGTACTGCTGATTTTGATGCATCTAACGCAGTACTTTCTAACGAACGTCAGAGAAGTCTTGCTAAAGCGTCTTTCGATGCTTTAAGTGATGCTATCAACGCTCTTGATATGGGTATGACTTACGATGCTGTTACCGTATCTTTAGAAGATGCTATCGCTTTTTTATGTGAGTTAACTGGAGAGCGTGTCACAGAAACTGTGGTTGATAATGTATTCCACCAGTTCTGTGTTGGTAAGTAATTTATTTAGATTTAAAAAGTTTTTACCGAGAGGTTTAATTATGAGTACATATTTTGCAGGAAATTATGATGTTGCTGTTATAGGTGCAGGTCACGCTGGTATTGAAGCTGCACTTGCTTCAGCTCGTCTGGGATGTAAAACTGCTATTTTCACTATTAATATGGATGCTGTTGGCAATTGTCCGTGCAACCCATCTATCGGTGGTACTGCTAAAGGTCATCTGGTGCGAGAAATTGATGCCCTTGGTGGAGAAATGGGAAAAACAGCCGATGAATGTTTTCTGCAGATGAGAATGCTTAATTTAGGCAAAGGACCTGCGGTACATTCTTTGCGTGCTCAGATTGACAGACGCAAGTATCAGGATGTTATGAAGCATAAACTCGAGTTGTGTGATAATCTTGATTTACGTCAGGCTGAGATTACTGACATTGAGAAAAATGATGACGGTACATGGACTATTACTACTCGTATGTTAGCCCAGTTTATAGCAAAAACAGTAATTATTGCCACAGGAACATACTTAGGTGGCAAAATATTCATCGGAGAAGTATCATATGAGTCAGGACCGGACGGTGTCTTTCCTGCTACTTTCTTAGGAGAGAGTCTGAGAAAACTCGGTATTTCGACCAGACGTTTCAAAACAGGTACTCCCGCACGAGTTAAAAGAAGTACTATCGACCTTGATAGACTTGAAGTGCAACAAGGGGATAATCCTCCTGTACCATTTTCTTTTGATACTGAATCGTTAGGTGAGAATAAGGTTGTGTGTCACGTTAGCTATACTAACGAAGATACTAAAAAAATCATACTCGATAATATTCATCGTTCTCCGCTTTATGGAGGTAAAATCGAAGGTGTTGGTCCGCGATACTGTCCAAGCCTTGAGGATAAAATCGTCAGATTTGAGCACAAAGAAAGACATCAGCTTTTTATTGAACCATGTGGACTTGATACTGAGGAAATGTACCTTCAGGGCATGTCTTCTTCTCTGCCTGAGGAAGTTCAGCTTCAGTTCTATCACACTATACCTGGACTTGAAAATGCTTTAATTATGCGTCCAGCGTATGCTATCGAGTACGATTGTATCGACCCGACTACTATGAATGCGACGCTTGAGTTCAGAGATTTTGAAGGACTTTACGGTGCAGGTCAGTTCAACGGTAGCTCAGGCTACGAAGAAGCTGCGGCTCAGGGATTAGTCGCAGGTATCAACGCTGCTCATAAAGTATTAGGAAAAGAACCTTTTATATTAGACAGAGCCAGCTCATATATCGGAACGCTGATTGACGACTTAGTTACTAAAGGTGCTAACGAACCATATCGCATGATGACATCAAGAAGCGAATATCGTCTTATTCTGCGTCAGGATAACGCTGATGAAAGACTCACTAAGATAGGATATGAGCTTGGACTTATTTCTCAGGAACGCTATGAACGTTTTAATAAAAAACAGGAACTCATAAAGCAGGAGCTCAATCGTGCTAAAAATACGGTTATTCCGTATTCTGATGAGTTAAACGATATACTTGTTTCACGTGAAACATCAAAAGTAAGTAATTCTATTCGTCTGATAGAACTATTAAAACGCCCTCAGCTAAACTACGAAGTTCTTAAGAGCGTTGATGTAACAAGGCCTGATTTACCGATGAGCGTATTTGAACAGGTTGAAATCGCTATTAAATATGATGGCTATATTAAAAAGCAACTGGCTCAAGTAGAGCAGATGAGAAAACTGGAAGTTAAAAAGCTTCCTGATGACGTTGATTATAAAACTCTTACAGGGCTCAGATTAGAGGCTCAGGAAAAGCTAAGTAAAATTCGTCCTGCAAATATCGGTCAGGCATCACGTATCAGTGGTGTTTCGCCTGCTGATATCAGCGTTCTACTTATCTGGTTAGCTAAAAGGTCTCAGGATACTCACAGCAGCGAGGTAAAAAATGATGTTTAAAGATATTTTAAAAGAGCAAGCTCAGCTTTCAGACATTAAACTAGATGATAATCAGATTGAATTATTGACTCGCTACTATGAATTGCTCATTGAGTGGAATGAAAAAATGAATCTCACAGCACTCACAGAACCTACTGACGTAGCGCTAAAGCACTTTTGTGACAGTATTTTGCTTTTAAAATACGTGAGTATTCCTGAGAAAAGCTCTTTGATAGACGTTGGCACAGGCGCTGGTTTTCCGTCAGTTCCTATTAAAATAGTTCGTCCTGATATTAAATTATGTTTGCTCGATAGTCTGAATAAAAGACTTGTTTTTCTCAAAGAAGTAGTAGATAGTTTAGGACTTTATAACGTAGATATTATACATTCACGTGCTGAAGATGGTGCAAAGAAAAAAGAGCTGAGAGAACAGTTTGATTTTGCGACATCCAGAGCAGTTGCCCAGCTTAACATACTATCTGAGTACTGCTTACCGTATGTAAAGTTAGGCGGTGCTTTCCTTGCTATGAAGGGTAAGTACAGCGAGGAAGAGATTACTAATGCTAAAAGCGCGATTAAAACGTTAGGTGGCAAATGCGAGAAAGTCACTAAATATGAACTGAGTGATTCATCGCAGCGTACTATTATTAATATAAAGAAGCTTAATAGTACCGATAAACGCTATCCGCGTAATTCATCTAAAATTAAGTCAAAACCTTTATAAATGTTAGTTTAACGGCACATTCGACCTGATGTGCCGTTTTTCTATGTAAAAACCTAAAAGAAAATTGTTTTCGCATACAAAAAACAACAAATAAAATCCCGCACAGGTGGTATTATCTATGTGCGGGGACAACCTGTGAGGGAGAATAAAATGAGTTTTTTGAGTAGAGATGACAATAAAGTCCTTTTAGTTCCTACAATTTCAATAAGACCTAATAAAACCCAACCGCGTAAAAACTTTGACGAGCAGGATTTGCGGTCACTGTCACGGTCTATCGTTCAGAACGGGATCCTCCAACCCTTATCGGTACGCAGAATTAATTCTTCTGAATTTGAGCTTATTGCCGGAGAACGAAGACTAAGAGCAGCGATAATGGCAGGTATCACAAGAGTTCCGTGCGTCGTGCTCAAATGCTCCGACAAAGACTCGGCTGTTTATGCATTGATTGAAAACATTCAGCGCAAGGATTTAGGAATGTTTGAGCAAGCACGCGGTATAGCAAGACTAATACGAAAATACGGTCTTACTCAGGAACAGGCTGCGATACAGCTGGGAAAAAAGCAATCCACTATTGCTAATAAACTAAGATTACTAAAGCTTACTTTTGATGAGCAGGAATGGATAATCAGCGCATCGCTGTCTGAGCGTCATGCAAGGGCGCTACTGAGAATTGACGATGAGATGCTCAGAAGAGAAGCACTTAGCAGAATAATATCGGATAACTTAAACGTCAGCCAAACGGAGGCGTATGTGACTGACGTGTTGCTAAGGCGTTGCTCGACTATACAACCAGAGAAAAAGAAGCAGGAAAAGAAAATAGTCGTAAAAGACGTCAGAATATTCGTTAATACTATAAATAAAGCAGTCGATACTATGCGTTTGTCAGGGATTAACGCAACGAGTAGCAAAAACGAGACTGATGATTACATAGAATACACAGTAAAAATCCCTAAAGCCGCTGAAAAAGCGTCGTAAAGCTTTCCCCATAGATGCATAGCATCTATCCACTCATACCCATTTCCTTATCTGAACCCCTTGCCAAAGGCTACGTAGTTTATGCTGCGTAGCCTTTTGGCATATACTGATGTTTCACGTGAAACAATGAGTCATAAATAAAAAACGATATAAAAACCCGTGTTTTCTCACTAAAATATAAATAATTTTATAAAAGTCACTTAAAACCCTTTAATTTCAACCTGATATATGATAAAATTACATCTATAATGCACCGATATGCGTGTAAATTTGAAATTCGGGTGATTTTTTGGCAAAAGTCATAGCTGTTGCTAACCAGAAAGGCGGTGTCGGTAAAACGACTTCAGCGGTTAATATCGCTGCCGCGCTGGGATTTAATAAGAAAAAGACACTTTTGATAGACGTTGATCCTCAGGGAAACGCAACCAGCGGTGTGGGTATTGATAAACGAGGAGTAAAATTTACTACCTATGATTTATTGGTTTCTGACACTAAAGCTCAGGATATCATAGTACAGACTCAGTTTGATAACCTTTACGTGATGCCGTCGGGAATCGATTTAGCGGCGGCTGAGCTCGAGATAGTAGAGATGTCTAATCGTGCGTACCGTATGAAACAGGCTATCGCATCGATTAAAGCTGATTTTGACTACATTATCATTGACTGTCCCCCATCGCTCGGACTCATTACTACTAACGCTATCACAGCAGCTGATACTATTTTAGTACCTATCCAGTGTGAGTATTACGCATTAGAAGGTTTGTCTCAGCTGATGAATACCGTAAGACGAGTTAAACGCCAGTCAAATCCTCATATTGATATTGAGGGAGTGCTGCTTACTATGTATGATGGAAGACTTAATCTGACTCAGCAGGTAGTAAATGAAGTTAAGCGTTTCTTCCCTAAAAAGGTATTTTCTACTGTTATTCCGCGAGGTGTAAGACTTTCGGAAGCACCTAGTTTCGGAATGCCGGTTATTTACTACGATAAATCCTGTAAAGGAGCACAGGCGTACCTCGACCTCGTAGTGGAAATTTTGAAAAAGGAGCGTAAATATGGCTAAAAAAATGGGCGGCTTAGGTAAAGGCCTGAGCGCGATTTTCATGGAAAATGACAGCGAAAACAGCAACGAAGCCGTTACGCTGAGAATTTCGGAAGTAGAGCCTAACCGTGACCAGCCACGTAAGGAGTTTGATGAGCAGGCACTCGCAGAGCTTTCCCAGAGTATAATGCAGTTCGGTGTTTTACAGCCGATTCTTGTCAGACCACTTATAGACGGTGGCTATCAGATAGTAGCCGGTGAGCGAAGATACAGAGCATCACGTTTAGCGGGGCTTACTGAGATTCCTGCGGTTATCAGAGAGCTTTCCGATAACGAGACAATGGAGCTTGCGCTGATTGAAAACCTCCAGCGTGAAGACCTCTCTCCTATCGAAGAAGCTAAAGGATATAAAACGCTGATTGATACATACAGTATGAGTCAGGAACAGGTAGCACAGACGGTCGGAAAATCCCGTCCTGCTATCGCTAATACGATGAGACTTCTGCTACTTCCTGATGATGTAATAGCATTAGTAGAAAACGGCGACCTCAGTAGTGGCCACGCAAGAGCACTTTTATCGCTTGATAATAAAGCATTAATGAGTGCAATAGCACAAGACGCTGTGAAAAAAGGTTTATCGGTACGTCAGGTTGAGAAAATGGTCAAAGACCTTACTAAAAAACCTGCTACTAAAACCAGAGTAGCGAAAGCAAAGCCTTCGTACTTTTCCGAAGTGGAGCTCGCGCTTTCTGAGTATTTAGGAAACAAAGTAGTAGTCACCCCGTCCAAAGACGGAAACGGTGGTACGCTAGCGATTGACTTTTATTCTTTAGAAGAATTAAAAGAACTTGCTAATAAACTCGAAGATAATAAATAAACGTTTTAAACTTTAATCTTAGAAGTCATAAATTATATAGATTTTTTTATGAATACGATAAGTATAAGATGTGATATAATAAAGTTCAGTATATTTATATAAGGAGATAGAACAATGATTGATATTAAATTTTTAAGAGAAAATCCTGATGTAGTAAAGGAAAATATAAAGAAAAAGTTTCAGGACTCAAAGCTTCCTTTAGTAGACGAGGTTATTGAGCTTGACGCAGAAAGCAGAAAAATCAAGGGTATGGCTGACGATTTAAGAGCACAGCGTAATAAGTACTCTAAGGAAATCGGTAAACTCTTTGGTCAGGGCAAACGTGAAGAAGCAGAAGAAATGAAGAAGCTCGTTACTGAAAAGGGAGAAGAACTTGCACAGCTTGAAGCTAAAGAAGCAGAGCTTTCTAAGAAAGTAACTGATATTATGATGATTATTCCTAACATCATAGATGATTCAGTTCCTATCGGTAAAGACGATTCTGAAAACGTAGAAGTTCAGCGTTACGGTGAGCCACTCACCCCTGACTTTGAGATTCCATATCACACAGAAATTATGGAAAAACTAAACGGTATTGACCTTGATTCTGCAAGAAAAGTAGCTGGTAACGGTTTTTACTATCTCATGGGTGATATCGCACGTCTTCACTCAGCAGTTATTTCATACGCTAGAGACTTTATGATCGACCGCGGTTTTACATACTGCGTTCCACCATTTATGATTCGTTCAAACGTTGTAACAGGTGTAATGAGCTTTGCTGAAATGGAAGCTATGATGTACAAAATCGAGGGCGAAGACCTCTACCTCATCGGTACTTCAGAGCATTCTATGATCGGTAAATTTATCGATACTATAAATAAGGAAAAAGAACTTCCTTATACTTTAACAAGTTACTCACCATGTTTCAGAAAAGAAAAAGGCGCTCACGGTATCGAAGAGCGTGGTGTATATCGTATTCACCAGTTTGAGAAGCAGGAAATGGTTGTTGTATGTAAACCTGACGAGTCTGCTATGTGGTTTGATAAGCTGTGGCAGAACACAGTAGACCTTTTCCGCACACTTGATATTCCGGTACGTACACTCGAATGCTGTTCGGGAGACCTCGCTGACCTTAAAGTTAAGTCTATCGACGTTGAAGCATGGTCACCACGTCAGCAAAAGTACTTTGAGGTTGGTTCATGTTCTAACCTTTCTGATGCTCAGGCACGCAGACTTAAAATCAGAGTTCACGGCGAAGATGGTTCAAAATACTTTGCCCACACTCTTAACAACACTGTTGTTGCTCCACCTAGAATGCTCATTGCATTCCTCGAGAACAACTTAAACGAAGACGGTTCTATCAACATCCCTGAGGCACTAAGACCATATATGGGCGGTAAAGATAAAATCACACCATAATTAAATATAAACGCATGAAAAAAACCGCCTTTTAAATAAGGCGGTTTTTCTATCTCTTAGTTCTGTACGGGTTCGTATGTGTAATCATTAAGCACTAAATTTCCATCATCTAATGCTTTGTAGGTTAATTCTTTTTCGTTTAGGTTTTCAGGGCTTGACATAGAATAAATAGTAACTTTACCATCTTTGCATCCGTATTTGCAATCGATGGTAGCATCACTATATAAATCGGTAATGACAGCAGTACCATCTTCGTTGAAACGATAACACTCGTAGTTATCAACACTCTGCCAATCTCCGACAATGGCTTTATCAACAGTCAGGTTGTTTGGAGCTTTGATTTCTACTTTTGGCATAGTAGCCTTTTTAAAAGTGTATTCGTATTCGTCACTTTTCAAAGTCATCTTATCTTTGCTGAAAGTAGCAGAATACTCGTTATACAGGAAGTTAGGTATATCGATATCGTAGAGTTTTTCATCATCGTAGTAGTCGTAGTAACCATAAACAGTACAAGTGCCCCATTTAGCGTAAGCGTCACCTTTTTCGTCAAAGATGAAATAGCATTCTTTGTTTATATCATCGCACACCCAAGTACCGATAATTTTATTATCTTCGTATAGCACCTCGTCTTTAGTAGCCACATCAGTAGGAGTAGCAGGAGCAGTAGAATCAGCATCCTCGCTCTTACAACCACCTAGAATAAGTAAAAATGATAAGCATAATAAAGCTATGATAATCTTTTTCATAAAACACCTCACGAATATTCAACATTTACACCAGTTTTGAGTATACAATCAATTTTAAGTATACTAGCACCAAAAGTCAACAAATTTTTAAAAATCAAAGAATTAGCCTTGCATAGATTAAAATCATTTGATATAATTAAGGTTAAAATAATCGGGGAGTGGTAAAAATGATTAATCGCGAATTTAATGAAAAATTTATTAAAGAGGCACTGACATTTGACGACGTTTTGCTCATTCCTGGTGAGAGCGATGTCGAGCCTAAGCACGTCAGCGTTGAAACACATCTCACAAAGAAGATTAAGCTCAACACACCGCTGATGACAGCTGCTATGGATACAGTTACTGAAACTGATATGGCTATTGCTATTGCACGTGAGGGTGGTATCGGTATCATTCATAAGAATATGTCAATCGAGCAACAGGCTGATATGGTAGATAGAGTTAAGCGTAGTGAAAACGGTGTCATCACTAACCCGTTTTATCTCGCACCACACAACACTATCCGCGAAGCTAACGAGCTCATGCGTAAGTATAAAATCTCAGGTGTTCCTATTTGTGAGGGAACTAAACTTGTTGGCATTATTACTAACCGTGACTTAAAATTCATGAGCGATGTTGACTTTGACCAGGAAATCTCAGGCGTTATGACTAAGGAAAACTTAGTTACTGCACCTGTTGGTACTGACCTCGAAAAGGCTCAAGCTATTTTGCGTAAACATAGAATTGAAAAACTCCCTATCGTAGATGCTCAGGGCAACTTAAAGGGACTTATCACAATCAAGGATATCGAAAAAACTGTTCAGTATCCTAACTCAGCAAGAGATGAAAAAGGCAGACTTTTATGTGGTGCTGCTATCGGTGCTACTGCTGATGTACTGCAAAGAGTTCAGGCTCTCGTAGATGCTCAGGTTGACGTACTGGTACTTGACTCAGCTCACGGCCATAACTCAAACGTAGTTAACTCAGTTGCTAAAGTTAAGAAAGCCTTTCCTGATGTACAGCTTATCGCTGGTAATATCGCAACAGCAGAAGGTGCACGTGCTTTAATTGAAGCTGGTGCTGACTGCGTTAAGGTTGGTATCGGTCCTGGTTCTATCTGTACTACCCGTGTAGTTGCAGGTATCGGTGTTCCTCAGGTTACTGCTATTTTTGATGCCGCTAAGGCTGCTGCTGAATATGGCGTTCCTGTTATCGCTGACGGCGGTATCAAGTACTCCGGCGATATCGTAAAAGCATTAGCTGCTGGTGCATCAGTATGTATGGTTGGTTCACTCGTAGCAGGATGTAAAGAGTCACCTGGTGATACTGAGATTTATCAGGGCAGACAGTTCAAGGTTTACCGTGGTATGGGTTCACTCGGCGCTATGAATAAGGGTAGCTCAGACAGATACTTCCAGGCTAAGAATCAGAAGTACGTACCTGAAGGCGTTGAAGGTAGAGTACCATTCAAGGGCCCTCTTTCTGACACTATCTATCAGATGATCGGTGGTCTTAAGTCAGGTATGGGTTACACAGGATGTGGCACTATCGACGAGCTCCATAACAAAGCCCAGTTCGTTAAAATCACAGGCGCTGGTCTTCGTGAGAGCCATCCACACGATATCCAGATTACTAAGGAAGCTCCTAACTATTCAACTAACGGATAATTTCAAAGCCCCCGAAACCGGGGGCTTTTTTATCGAAAAACCTCGTAAATAAGCGGTTGTTACATATCGTAACAGTAGTGTTACAGGCGGTTTATTGAACTTTTGGGACTTTTTTGTATAGTAGAAGTTGCTAAAAGTTTTCAGGAGGTAAAATGAAAATGACTTTAGGTGAAAAAATCAAAGAAGCCAGAAAACAGACTAGGTTGTCACAGGAACAGCTGGCGGAAAAAATGTGTTTTTCACGTTCAGCGGTTGCGAAATGGGAAACTGATAAAGGGATCCGAGATATAGATAATCTTAAATTGATTGCAAAAACGCTTGACGTGTCTGTGGACTATTTGCTCGATGACGAAGATACGGCTGATATGATGGTTGTGCGTGAAGCATACGATATTAGTAAATACGGTAAAGGCCGTAAAAAGAAACTCAAAGACAGGTTGATGAGAGAAAAGTTTCCGCATGACGAGATTTTTACATTACTACCTAAGTATAAAGAGGAGAAAAGAGAGAAAATTATTGATTACTTTTTAGGCTTTGTGCTGGACGCACCCTTTGGCCTGCCTCAGTTTATACACGAATGCAAAAATTGCGTTAATGAATACTATCTGGTAGAAAAAGATGATGACCAGCTTTTTGTTAAAGTAACTGATGATTTTATTGAAACAAGAAGGCTTAAAAAGAGAATTACTAAAGATAAATTTGATATTGGTGAATGGACATACATTAAGTGTAAATACACCGTAAAATGACGAAAAAAGGCTCCTTGAAAGAGGAGCCTTTTATGTTATGCTATATTATTTTTTTAGCACCGGGTATGATGAGTTTTGCTAATGCTGTAATCAGTGCGCATGATGCAAATACAATAACCTGCCATAGCACGGTTATGAGAAAAACATTATCAGAATGAATAATTATACTATAATATTGTGGTTTTGTGACATTTATAATCAAATCTGAAATCAGATAAATGCCGAAAGTAAGTGAACCGAAATAGCAAGTAACTTTTTTGATGCCGTTACCTGCTTTAATAAGAGTTGCAAGGTATTTAATAATTATGTAAAAACAAATAGCACTTAGTGTTATAGTGAGATAATCTCTATCATCAAGAATCAGATAGTCTTTTGGATTAAGAGGGTAGTAATTTGCTGTATAGTATACTTCGAAAGTAGTAATACAGACAAAGAGCAAAAGCGAAATAGCTACTATGGCTTTATTGATTTTTAAATAATGTTCAACAAAATATCCTGCAAAAATAACTCCAATAGTAGGAGCAAAGAAATTTACGGTAAAATATGCGCTCAAATTAAAATTATAAAAAATACTGATAAGTGGAAGCGTTCCCATCACGAATACTGAAAGAAAAATCAGATATGCAGTTGCTTTTTTAGAAAACGCATTTGCCATACGCTGGAACAAAGGTAGAAGTATAAGCAGACCGATGTATACGTACATATACCACATAGCGTTGTTGGTGCGCTTAGTGAGTATGAGCGAGAAAAAATCCTGAAAACTCATAGTGTCCAAAGTGTTTCTATGAAAATATACATAGTATATCAAAGAATAAACCACCAACGCTATTATCATTCTGACCACTCGCTCGAATGACTTTTTAGGACTATCGATTTTTCTAAGCAGCAGAGCACCCATGATCATAAAGAATATAGGAACAGCTAATTTAGAAATGAAAAAATAAGTGAGTGATAAATACCACCCAAATGACATCGGGGTTACGTACTCCAGAAATA
>JAFVVB010000003.1 GCA_017502425.1 Ruminococcus sp.
CATTGACTATAAAGATTCCGTTACTGCTATGTACATCCGTGCTATTGCAGATGATAAAAACGTTGCATATAATAAAGCTAAAGAGCTGTTTTCTGATATTCACGTACTCGAAAACAGCGACGCTAAAGAAAACGAGCTTGCCTTTGTGTGCGAGCCTTTATCAGTAGGCACTATCATCAATAACATCGAAATGCTGAATGAAAGCGGTATCAAAGTCGAGTCCGCTATCCGTATCGGTGATTTATAAAGGAGAACACATATGAGTTTAATTGTACAAAAGTTCGGTGGCAGTTCTGTCAAAGATGCCGAACACGTAATGAACGTCGCTAGGGTTGTCACAGACACATATAAAAAGGGCAACAACGTCATCGTCGTTGTATCTGCTCAGGGTGACACCACCGACGACTTAATCGAAAAAGCCGCTGAAATCAATGAAAACAGCGCACCATCAAAACGTGAAATGGATATGCTCCTTGCTTCAGGCGAGCAGATTTCTATCTCACTTCTTGCTATGGCTATTCATAAGCTCGGCTATCCGGCTGTATCACTTCTTGGTTGGCAGGCAGGCTTTAAAACCACTTCATCACACACATGGGCACGTATCCGCAAGGTTGACACCAGCCGTATCAAAAAGGAAATTGACCAGAAGAAGATTGTTATCGTAGCAGGCTTCCAGGGTCTTTCACGTTACGACGACATCACCACATTAGGTCGTGGAGGAAGTGACACTTCTGCTGTGGCTATCGCCGCTGCAATGCACGCTGATTTGTGCCAGATTTACACCGACGTTGAAGGTGTATACACCGCAGACCCTCGAAAAGTCAGCACAGCTATCAAGTTAAACGAAATTTCATACGACGAGATGTTGGAACTCGCTACATTAGGCGCTCAGGTTCTTAACAACCGTTCAGTAGAAATGGCTAAGAAATATAACATCGAACTCGAAGTATTATCAAGCCTGACTCAAAAGCCGGGCACTATCGTAAAGGAGAAACCTAAAATGGAAAAAATGCTTATTAGCGGTGTAGCTAAAGACACTAACGTAGCTCGTATATCAGTAACATGCATTCCTGATAAACCTGGTCTTGCATTCAAAATGTTCTCTAAGCTCTCAGCAAGAGACATCAACATCGACATCATCTTACAGTCTATCGGTCGTGACGGCACTAAGGACATCACATTCACAGTACCTGCTGATAAAGGCGCTGAGGCTGTACAGATTGTTGAGAAGTTTGCTTCTAACAACGGCGCAGGCGAAGTTCACTACGACGATAAAATCGCTAAAATCTCTATCGTAGGCGCAGGTATGGAAACACACGCAGGCGTTGCTTCTACTATGTTCGAAGCACTCTACGACAGACAGATTAACATCCAGATGATCTCAACATCAGAAATCAAGGTTTCTGTTCTTATCGACAAGCGTGACGCTGACTCAGCAGTAGAAGCTATCCACGATAAATTCTTCCCTGACAACGACTGATACGCTTGAGTTAATACGAAGTGAAACGGCACAGGAAAATACTCCTGTGCCGTTTTTATTTTAAGCGCCGAGTGTTCGAGCCTTTTAAATCTCAATGTGATCGAGGTCACGAGATAAAAAATCAAAGAGTACATATATTCTTTGATTTATCTCGTTACTGAGGAACAGTAGAGATTTAAAAGAGATGCGAGAACATATGAGGCGTGATATTAAGCGCCAAGGTGCGCAGCCTTTCGATTTTTAATGAGACGATAATGAGGGTAGCATTTCGTAGGGGACGGCGACCCCGACGTCCCGCGTGCGAAGCACCAATTATCCGTAGGGGACGGCGACCGCGTCGTCACAAAACCTGTCGATTTCGATTATGCTATCCGCAAAATCTACATCTTTTTATTTGCTCCACCTATCCCCAAAATCTCAGATTTTGG
>JAFVVB010000187.1 GCA_017502425.1 Ruminococcus sp.
ATGCTACCGTTTGATTCACAAATCTTAGCAAGCTGAATGATTCTGTTGTCATTATTATTATTACGTGCCATTTAGTACCTCCCAAGTGGCAATTTTAACTATTATATCGTTTTTTACGGTTTTAGTCAAACACACCGCTTGAAAGATACCTCTCACCTGTATCAGGAAGTACTACTGCAACCGTTAAATCCTCGTCACAACTCTTGAGAAACTTAGTAGCAGCACACAGCGCAGCTCCGGAAGAAATACCGACTAAAATTCCCTCAGTCTTTGCGATAAGCACAGTTGTAGCATACGCCTCTTCGTCAGTTACCGTTATGATTTCATCAAAAATTTCGGCATCTAGTGTTTTCGGAATAAAATTAGCACCGATTCCCTGAATTTTATGTGGACCTGCCACACCTTTTGATAATAGTGCAGATGATTGAGGCTCAACGGCAATTACTCGGATTTTATCATTTTTCTCTTTTAAGTACTTTCCTACTCCGGAAAGCGTACCTCCTGTGCCTACCGCTGCAACGAAAGCGTCGATTTTGCCATCAGTCTGAGAGTAAAGTTCAGCGCCTGTTGAGATATAGTGAGCGTAAGGGTTAGCCATATTATCAAACTGGCCTAAAATAACCGCACCTTGCGTTTTATCTTTTATCTGCTGTGCTTTCTTTACCGCACCGTTCATACCGAGCTTACCGTCAGTGAGCACGATTTGGGCCCCATAAGCAGATAAAAGTTTTCTTCTTTCAACGCTCATGGTTTCAGGCATAGTGAGAATTACTTTATATCCTAAAGCGGTACCAACTGCCGCTAAACCTATACCGGTATTTCCTGATGTAGGTTCAATGATAACGCTACCACTTTTAAGTATACCTTTGCTTTTAGCATCTTCTATCATCTGTAAAGCAACTCTGTCCTTAGCACTACCGCCGGGATTAAAGCACTCGAGCTTACATAAAAGTTCTCCTTTTTTCAGTCCGACATTTTCTTTATAGCGAGAAAACTTCACTATCGGGGTATTTCCTATGGTTTCCATCACGTTTTCATATATTTTCAATACGCTCAGTCCTTTCAACTACCTATGTATAGTATTTTACACAAAGCCGTTAGTTTTTCAAGTAAAGAGAAAAAAGTTAGGAAAAAATTCACACATAAAAAGGGAGGGTATAACACCCTCCCAAAAGTTTACTATTCAGTAGTAACTTACTCTTAAGCCTTGTCAATTGAACCGAAAAGTTCCATCTTCTCTTTAACAGTAGCCTTGATAGCCTCAAAACCAGGAGCAAGTAACTTTCTTGGGTCAAATCCCTTACCAGCGAGATCTTTACCGTCTTCGATGTACTTTCTGGTAGCTTCAGCAAATGAAAGCTGACACTCTGTGTTAACGTTAATCTTAGAAACGCCTAAAGAGATAGCTCTCTGAATCATGTCAGCAGGGATACCTGTACCGCCGTGTAAAACGAGTGGCATATCGCCTGTTTTCTGCTGGATAGCATCGAGAGTCTCAAATGAAAGACCAGCCCAGTTTTCAGGGTACTTACCGTGGATGTTACCAATACCTGCAGCGAGCATAGTGATGCCTAAATCAGCAATCATTTTGCACTCGTCAGGATCAGCACACTCACCAGCACCAACAACGCCGTCTTCCTCGCCGCCGATAGAACCAACCTCAGCTTCGAGTGAAAGACCTAACTTTTCACAGATACCAACGAGCTCTTTAGTTTTCTCTACGTTCTCTTCGATAGAGTAGTGTGAACCGTCGAACATAACTGATGAGAAACCAGCTTCGATACAAGCTTTAGCACCATCATATGAACCGTGGTCAAGGTGAAGAGCAACAGGAACAGTGATGTTTAACTCCTCGAGCATACCGTTAACCATACCAACGATAGTCTTGTAACCGCACATATATTTACCGGCACCCTCAGAAACACCGAGGATAACAGGAGAGTTGTTCTCCTGAGCTGTGAGCAGGATAGCTTTAGTCCACTCAAGGTTATTGATGTTGAACTGGCCTACTGCGTACTTACCAGCCTTTGCTTTTGTGAGCATTTCTTTTGCATTAACTAATGGCATTGTAATTCCTCCAAAATCAATGTATTTTATTCTCAATGAAAAACACTTTCATTCAGGATATATTATACATCAAAGAATCAAAGAATAATATACTTTCAGGAAAAAAGCGGATTTTATAATCCAAAAATACATATATTTATTGTACATTTTTGTATGATAGTGTAAAATAGTAGCAAATATTAAAAATCCGTAGATAAAATGAAACCAAAAGACTTTTTAAAACGTTTTAATAGTAGAGGGGGGATGAATATGGCTGACACTATGTATGCAGGGCTCAGTTTCGAGCAGGTAGTCAAAGCGTACAACCAGACCGTCGTATCGGTTTGCGTAATGAGACTGAAAAATATGAATGATGCCGAAGACTGCTTCCAGAACACCTTTGTCAGACTATATCAGAAATCTCCCGAGTTTTCCGACGAGGAGCATTTAAAAGCGTGGCTCATACGAGTTGCTATCAACGAATGCACTAGTTACATAAGGAAAAACCGACGCACGGTTTCTCTGAGCGAATGCAAAGAGCAGGCGGTAGAATTTCCGCACGATGACACGGATATTTCGTGGGCGCTGATGCAACTCGAAGATAAATACCGCGAAGTTTTATTCCTGTACTATATCGAAAAGTATAAGGTAAACGAAATAGCGGATATCGTCGGCAGAAAACCTAATACGGTAAAAACTCTGCTATCGCGTGGCAGAGAAAAGCTAAGAACGATTTACGGAGGTGATTCAAGTGAATGATAAAAACTTTGACAGCCTGAAAAACCTCAAAGCTCCTGAAAAATGGATAGAAAACGCACTTAATATTCCTGATACTGTCGCTAAAAAACCTGCTGTGATTCCTTTCAGAATACACCGAACTTTAGCGTATGTAGCGTGTTTTGTGTTAGTGTGTGTACTAAGCTTTACCCTTTTTATCACCACTCACGATAACGCTACTCCTCCTGTCGATAGAAACTTTCCGACCGAAGAAAATGCTAAAGATGAAAGCTTAGAGATAGAAAACGACAGTAAAGACTCAAAAGAAGAAGAGAAAAAGAACTTTTTCGAAAAGGTATTCGATGAGTTATTTGACACGGACAAGAAAGAAAAAACCAGTAACGGTTTATCTTCCGTAGTAGAACAGGTAGAAAATGAGACTAAACCTAAACCAACCATAAAGCCTGAAAGCACCTCGCCTTCAGATAAAGAAGAGGCTATAAAACCTTCTACTAACACTCCATCTTCTACTGAGCCTTCTGAAAAGCCAACCGAAAAACCTACTGAAAAGCCGTCAGATGACGATGAGCAGGAAATTCCAACAGATGGTGCACCAGATACTGAGATACCTACTACTAAACCTCCTCAGAAGCCTACCGTCCCTGACGATAAGCCTGAGCCTTCTGTACCTCAAACACCGGGTGACAATACACCCGGCAACCCTGGTGAATCATCGGGTCCTGGCACTAATCAGACTTTCGTGACATTCACTATAATCGTCGACGACTACTATATTGACGCAGGAGAAACGGTGCTGTGTGCTGTGTATGACCCTAACGGTATCGAAGTGTGTTCCTATCAGAACGCTAGCTTGTACAGAAGCGGTGGATATACATTCGCTACATTCAGCACGTATATAAATTCAGGTGCTGTATCAGGCAACTACACATGTCACTTTATCAACAGCTACTACCATTCTCTCGGTGTAGATACTCAGTACGTAAGTAACTGATTAAACTTTAATAGATTTAAGGAGAACCAAAATGAAAAAACACGTAAGAATTTTATCCGTATTAATGGCGTTAGTACTTTTATTATCGCTAAGCCTCGTTTCCGTTAGTGCCGTCAGAGCTCCCGTTACTTTCGGTAACGTCGACCATCAAAACGGCGTTGATGTTATGGACGCAACCATAATTCAGCGAACAGTAGCTAAGATTTCTGAGCTTAATGGCTATTCTGCGTTTGCGGCTGACGTTGATAACGACACAAATGTCACCATCCTTGATGCCACTATGATTCAGCAGTTTTTAGCAGGAATAATCACCGAGTTTCCTGCCGGTGTTTCTAGCTTTGTAGATGTGTACGCAGAAGCATTAATTTCTGATTACGGCTCAGGAAAAGCAAGAGTTGGCACTCCTGTCACATTCACAGCGTTAGCAACAGGTCACGCAGGCCCGCTGATGTATGAATTTTACGTAAACGACGAAGTCGTAAGAGAATACAGTACTGACAACACCTATGTTCACGATTTTGAAGAACCAGGTAGCTATGAAGTATACTACTTAGTTAAAAACAGAGCAGGCATCGAGGTAGGAGAAGGTATGATTCTCGAAGTTACTGAACCGATGGATATAGGCTGGGTTAATATCCCTTCTGTTTATCACAAAGGCTTTTACGATTCACTCGTAACATTCGAAGCAATCGCTAAAGACGGTTTAGAGCCATATGAATTTTCTTTTGCTCTATATGATATAACAAAAGCAAAAGAAAACGAATTTGGTACACTGGTAGAACAAAGTGATTTTAGCGAGAGTAACTCCTTTACTCTTTCAGAATATCTCACCGACTACAACGAATATACTCTTTATGTAACAGTAAGAGACTCAAACGGCCAAACAGATACCACCACTCTCACTTTCACATATATGACACCACCTCCAGCATAATTTAAGCATATAATATTGCAGACTCCCCTCTGCAAATCTAATATTTCATCCCCACAAAGGCTACTGGCTCCGTTTTTGTGAGCCAGTAGTTCTTTTTTTGCTTGATAAAATCTGAGTATAGTATTATAATAATTCCATATATGTTATGGAGGGATAAATATGCCATTTATCGATGCTAAATTTTCAACACCTGTAACCGATGCGCAGGAAGAAACTATTAAACGACGTTTAGGCGAAGCTATCACACTCATTGGTAAAAGCGAAGCATACCTGATGGTACAAATTCAGGATAACTGTAAACTATACTTCAAGGGAAACAAAGACGATAACAGTGCGTTTTTCGAAGTCAAGCTACTCGGTAAATCCACTAAGGAAAACTACGAAAAGCTGACTCAAAGACTGTGCGAAATTGCATCAGATGAGCTTTCTATTCCATCAAACCGCGTTTACGTTAAATTTGAAGAAGTAGAATACTGGGGTTATGACTCCTTTGTATTTTAAGAGGTAGATATGAAAAGTTTCAGAAAAGAACTGTGGTTTAATATTCCGTCACGTAGAAAAATCGTAAACATCACCTCAGATGTTCAGAAAGCTATCGACGAAAGCGGTATAAAAGAAGGTCTTGTTTTGGTAAATGCTATGAATATCACCGCTTCTGTTTTCATAAATGATGATGAAGGCGGACTTCACTCAGATTATGAAAGATGGCTTGAAAAGCTGGCACCCGAAAAACCGTATAGCCAATATGCGCACAATGGTTTTGAAGATAATGCCGACGCACATTTAAAACGCACCATTATGGGTAGAGAGGTGGTGTGTGCCATAACTGAAGGTGTGCTCGATTTCGGTACATGGGAGCAGATTTTCTACTATGAACTTGACGGAAAAAGAAATAAACACGCTCTCATTAAAATAATCGGAGAATAAGGAGTAATATATGAAAATCGTTGTACTTGCCGGCGGACTGAGTACTGAAAGAGATGTCTCCATCACTTCAGGCTCACAGGTTGCTAAAGCGTTAAAAGAAAAAGGTCATAAAGTAGTTTTACTCGATGTGTTTATGGGTATCGAGGAAAAAGTAGACAGCATTGATAAGCTTTTTGATGATGGCTATGATTTTACTAAATCCATTATCGGTGTATCTACTGAGATTCCTGATTTAGATAAAATCAAGGCTATGAGAAAAGACCAGTCAGACTGTCTTTTCGGCGAAAACGTCATAGATATATGCAAGGCTTCAGACATATGCTTTTTAGCTTTACACGGCGGTGTGGGTGAAAACGGCCAGCTTCAGGCTGCACTCGATATGCTCGGCATCAAATACACAGGTGCTGGATATTTAGGCTCTGCTATCGCTATGGATAAAGGCATCACAAAAGCTGTATTTTTACATGGCGATGTACCTACACCTATGTCAAAGCTCTATAAAAAAGACTCCCTTTCAAACGGCGAGCTCGACAGCTGGTGTGACTTCCCATGTGTAGTTAAACCATGCTCAGCAGGTAGCTCAGTCGGTGTTTCTATCGTAGAAAGTGAAAAAGATTTTAAAGATGCTATGATAGACGCATTTAAATACGAAGGTCAGGTACTCGTTGAACAGTACATCAAAGGCAGAGAGTTTTCTATCGGTGTTTTAGGTAACAAAGCTCTTCCTATCATTGAAATCATTCCTAAAAGCGGTTTCTATGATTACGTTAACAAATATCAGGCAGGAAACACAGAAGAAATATGCCCTGCTGTATTAGACGAGGCTACTACTAAACTTCTTCAGGACGCTGCGTGTCACGCGTATAAAGAACTTCATCTGGAAAGCTACGCAAGAATAGACTTCTTACTTGATGAAAACGATGGTAATATTTACTGTCTGGAAGCTAACACTCTTCCGGGTATGACTCCGATGAGCTTGCTCCCTCAGGAAGCTAAAGCTAATGGCATTGATTTTCCTGAGCTTTGCGAAAAAATCGTTGAGCTCTCACTCAAAAAATACAACTAAGACCGAAATACATATAATGTTTTCTGCTACTTAAGGTGATATTATGAAACCTATTACACTAAAAGAAATAGCTAAAAGCTGTAACGGTCAGCTTTTCGGTGACGAAAACACCGTAGTTACTTCTATCGTTACTGACAGCCGACAGGTTGAACGTGGCACTATGTTTGCCGCTATAAAAGGCGAACGTGTTGACGGTCATAAATTCATTGCTTCATGCTGTGAAAACGGTGCTGTGTGTGCTTTAGTTGAAAACGCACCTGATACTGACTGCAACTACATTATTGTTGACTCGACACTTGATGCTCTTAAAAAAATTGCTGAATACTATCGTACTAAATTTTCCATTTTGTTCATAGGTATCACCGGTTCTGTCGGCAAAACTTCTACTAAAGAAATGATAAGCTCGGTTTTATCTAAGAAATTCTGTGTGCATAAGACTCAGGGGAATTTCAATAACGAATTAGGCGTTCCGCTAACACTGTTCAAACTCGAAGAAAAACACGAAATCGCTGTTATCGAAATGGGTATTTCAGACTTTTGTGAGATGACACGTCTTTCCGCTATGGTGAAACCTGACATCAGCGTTATCACAAATATCGGATACTGCCATTTAGAAAATCTGATTGACCTTGATGGTGTACTCAAAGCCAAGACCGAAATGCTTGAGTTTTTAAGTGACGACGGCAAAATGTTCTTCTGCGGTGATGATGAAAAGCTCTTCACGGTAAAAGAGCATAATGGTATCAAAACCATCTTCTACGGCTTTGATGACAGAAATGAATATAAAGCAGAAATTATAAACACAGACCTCGAAAAAGGTATCGACTGTAAGCTTTACTTAAAAAGCGGTGTTATTAATGCTACCGTACCATCAGTTGAAAGTCATATGGTATCAAACGCATTATGTGCTGCGGCTATCGGTGAAACACTCAATATGACACTAAGTGAAATAAAGAGTGGTATCGAATCTTATAAAACCGTTGGCTCACGCAGTAACGTAATCAGAAAGAACGATATCACTATCATTGATGACTGCTATAACGCTAACCCTACTTCAGTCAGAGCTTCAGTCAACTCACTTTCTAAATTCAATGGCAGAAAAGTTGCCATTATCGGCGATATGAACGAGCTCGGTGAAAACGAAAACGCGCTGCATTTTCATACGGGTAAATATATCATAGATAAAAACATCGATATGGTAATCGCTGTCGGCACACTTAGTAAAAATCTATTTGATGGTGCCGATAAAAAAGGCTACTACTTTAAGACAGTTGAGGAATGTATAGAAAAAATCACCGATATTGTAAAAAACGGTGATACAGTACTGGTCAAAGCCAGCCACAGTATGCATTTTGAAAATATTGTTGAGAAACTCAACACTCATTTTAATTAAGAGGTAAGTATGAAATTTATATCATGGAATGTCAACGGCCTTAGAGCCATTATGAACAAAGGCTTTATGGATAGTTTCAACGCACTTGATGCAGATATATTTTGTCTCCAGGAAACCAAACTTCAACAAGGTCAGATAGATTTTGAACCTGAAGGTTACCACGGTTACTGGAACTATGCTGATAAAAAAGGCTACTCGGGAACTGCTATTTTCTCAAAATCTGAGCCTCTTAGTGTAACATACGGATTAGGAATAGATGAGCACGACCACGAGGGCAGAGTCATCACACTAGAATTTTGTGACTTTTACTTCATCACAGTATACACTCCTAACTCTCAGGACGGACTCAAACGTCTTGATTACAGAATGAAATGGGAAGATGATTTTCTTTCTTACGTTAAAAAGCTTGACGAAATAAAACCCGTCATATACTGCGGTGACCTCAACGTAGCTCATAAAGAAATCGACCTGAAAAATCCTAAAACCAATCGCAAAAACCCTGGATTTACTGATCAGGAACGTGAGAAAATGACTAACGCTCTCGAAAGCGGATTTACTGACACCTTCCGCTACCTGTATCCTGATATGGAGCAAATCTACTCATGGTGGTCATACCGATTCCATGCAAGAGAAAAGAATTCTGGATGGAGAATTGACTACTTTATATGCAGTGAGCGATTGAACGATAAAATCAATGACGCAAAAATCCACTGTGATATTTTCGGCTCTGACCACTGTCCTGTGGAACTGGACATTAATCTGTAAACATTTCAATATAAAATATATATATCTACCAAAAGCACCGATAACGCTCAAAAATCGGTGCTTTTTTTCATTATTATTTAACTAAAACTTCACATATTTGACACAACTTCTTAATTATGCGGTGATATGCTGTAAATCCTCCTAAAGAACACATAATTACAAAAGAAGGTGTTATTATGAAAAAGAATTTTATCAAAAGACTAACCGCAACAGTACTGACGCTGTGTATGGCAGCATCTCTCATTCCACTCTCAACGATAAGCTCATCTGCGGCTATAAATGCTGAGTCTTTTGACCGCTGGTCTACAACACAGCTTTACTCACGAGGCTATGGTGCCACAAGTACGATATTAAACTGTTTAGCAAAGGCTTCGGGTAGTGAAACTGTCCAGTCAGTCACATCTCTTATAGATAAGTATATCCTTCAAAGCGATACAACAGGTGATCAGCTTTCTGCTATACAGGATACATGTGACAAAATTTTAGAAAGCACTAAAGACACCCAGCACATCGTAGAGGATATAAACAAGAAGATTTCACAGCAGACTATTAACGCAAGTAGCAAGGAAGCTAACGCTGCGTATAAAGAACAGGTAACCGACTATCTCACTCATCACGATGAGTCAATATATGATTTTTATAATGTATATCTAGCTTATACCGACTATCTTCAGTACGCTATCAGCGATGATGCTCAGCAAAACAAAGACAAAATCATAGAAAAAGAGAAAAACTACCTTGATGAACTGAGTGAGTTTTATGCTTCCCAAACGGGTAAATACTGGGATTCTACTACGGGCATAAGTCAGTACGATTTCTACAAATCCCAGATTTATACTACCAACACTTTAGATATATGCTTTAGCGGTATTTTAAACTCTTTGCTCAATAATATGGACCCTAACAGCTACGCAGTAGAAAAAGGCGAACGATTCATTGACTGCGCTGCTCAGTACGCTTACTATGCATATCCTTTCTCAAGCGAACAGGCTCAGTTTATGGACTATGCTGTTGAGTATCAGATAAACGCTGTTACTACCGTGCTCATGCTGTATCAGGATTTCATTGCTCACAGAGCTGAGTATTTTGAAGAGCTGAGCGTTGACGAAGACTCAAGGGCTACATACAATAATGCGTGGGACCAGCTCATCGGCTACTACGATAAATCTGTTAATAAATACACTAAGTCAATCACAAATTTCTTAAACTCTGACATAGTGTTAAAAGATGTTGGTGCTAAAACTACTTTAGATAAGTATTTAAGAGAGCAGTCCGCTACTAATCGTTTTGAAGATGAAAAAAGAAGCTTTTCTCTTGACAACACTAACTATATAGATA
>JAFVVB010000188.1 GCA_017502425.1 Ruminococcus sp.
AAATATTGATTTCGTTAGTAACTACGAAATCATTAATTTTACTGTGTCTTCGTTGAGACTTGATGTTTTTGTGAGTGCTGTGTGTAATTTATCCCGTGCTAATTCTCAAAAATATATCAAATCGGAGTTTGTTTCTGTTAATCATATGGTTAACAGTAATTTTTCTAAGAGTTTAAACGAAGGTGACGTTGTAACAATTAAAAAATATGGTAAATTTGTTTTTATTGCTGAAGAAGGGGTTACTAAAAAGGGTAGACTCAGAATCAGGGTAAAACACTTTAGATAGGAGTGCAAACTATGCTAACAATTGATGAAATTAAGAACATTTCGTTCAGAAAATCCGGTATGGGCGGTTATCGTCCTGATGATGTTGACGAATTTATTGATGATGTCATCGCTACTTTTGAGCAGCTTAAGGCTGAAAAAGCTGATCTCATGAGAAAGATGGAGATTTTAGCTAATAAGATTGAGCAGTACAGAACTGACGAAGAAACTGTAAGAAACGCTCTTCTTTCTTCACAGAAGATTGCTGATTCTGCTATTAAAGAGGCTAAAGATAAGTCAAGCTATATTATCAAAGCTGCTGAGAAAAAATCAAGAAAGATATTAACAGAAGCTGAAATGGCTACTGAGAGAGAAAAAGATAAATATGAAGCTATGCTTAAGGAAACAGCAAAGCTAAGAAAAGAGATGCTTACGCTTTATAAAAAGCACCTTTCACTTTTAGAAGATTTCCCAACTGAGGAAGTTGCTAAAGAAAAACGCGAAGAACTCGATAAGAAATATCCTTTTGAGCCGGTTGATGAAATCATTAACTCTGATGATATTGATATCGAAGAAGAAGCTAGCAAGGTAGCTGACGTTGCGCCTATCGTTAAGCCTAACGTTAAACCTGCTGAACAGGCTAAACCTGAGCCAAAGAACGATAAATTCGATCAGCTTAAGTTTGGCGACAACTACGACGTAGAATAATTATTTTTTGGAGTGTATAGAAATGTCCCAGGATTATAATTCCACGCTGAATCTGCCAAAAACAGATTTTCCGATGCGTGCAGGATTGCCAAAATCAGAACCTGTTACTCTTGAAAAGTGGCAGGAGAATAAAATTTACGATAAATTGATGGAGAAAAACGAGGGTAAACCATTATATGTTTTACACTATGGACCTCCATATGCTAATGGTAACATCCACTTAGGTACCGCTTTAAATAAAGTTTTAAAGGATTTTATTGTCAGATATAAGAATATGTCAGGCTTTAAATCACCTTTTGTACCTGGTTGGGATACCCATGGTCTACCAACCGAGCTTAAAGCTCGTGCTAAAGCAGGTGTTGGTAATTCATCAACTATTTCTGATATCGAGTTAAGAAAAATCTGTCGTGAATTCGCTTTAGGTTATCTTGACGATCAGCGCAACCAGTTCAAAAGACTTGGTGTTATGGCGGAATGGGACAATCCATACGTCACATTAAAGCATGAATTTGAAGCAACTCAGATTGAAGTCTTTGCTGAAATGGCGTGTAAAGGTTATATTTACAAAGGATTAAAGCCTGTTTACTGGTGTCCTGAATGTAAAACTGCGCTTGCTGAAGCTGAGATTGAGTACGCTGAGGATCCATGTCATTCAATATATGTAAAATTCAATGTAACTGATGACCTTGGTAAGTTATCTGCTTTAGGTATTGACCCATCTAAGTGTTATTTTGTTATCTGGACAACAACTACCTGGACTCTTCCTGCTAACGTTGCTATCTGTGTTGGTCCTGATTTTGAGTACTCAGTAATCAAGTCAGGTGAAGAATATTATATCATGGCAACTGAGCTTTATAAATCTGCTTTTGAGGCTGCTGGTATTGACGACTATGAAGTAGTTGCTACATTAAATGGTGCTGAACTTGAGTATATTAAAACTGCTCATCCTTTCATCGACCGCACTTCACTTGTTATTGTCGGTGACCACGTTACTTTAGAGAGTGGTACAGGTTGTGTACATACCGCTCCTGGTCACGGTGTAGAAGACTTTGAAGTTTGCAAAAACTATGATGAACTTCCTATCGTAGTTCCTGTTGATGCTGACGGTAAACTTACTGAAGAAGCAGGACAGTTTGCTGGTTTATCTACTGATGAGGCAAATAAGCCGATTGCACTCCACCTTGAAGAAACAGGTGCTTTATTTGCTTTGACTAAGATTATCCACCAGTATCCACACTGTTGGAGATGTAAAAAGCCTGTAATTTTCAGAGCTACCGATCAGTGGTTCTGTTCCGTTGATGATTTTAAAGACGCTGCATGTGAAGCTATCAAGACTGTTCAGTGGATTCCTAAGTGGGGCGAGGACAGAATTACATCGATGGTAAGAGAACGTAAAGACTGGTGTATTTCTCGTCAGCGTAAGTGGGGCGTGCCTATTCCTATCTTCTTCTGTAAAGAATGTGGTGAGCCACACATAGATAAGGAAGCTATGCTGAAAGTTGCTGAGATATTCAGAGAAAAGGGTTCTGACGCTTGGTACGAACTCAGTGCATCAGAACTTTTACCTGCTGATACTAAGTGCAAAAATTGTGGTTGTACTGAATTTGATAAAGAGAAAGACATCATGGATGTCTGGTTCGATAGCGGATCATCACATGCTGCTGTTCTTAAGAATAGAGATTATTTAACATGGCCTGCTGATTTATATTTAGAGGGTGCTGACCAGTATCGTGGTTGGTTCCAGTCTTCACTTTTAACTGCTGTTGCTACATCAGGTACTGCTCCATATAAAGCAGTACTCACACACGGTTGGGTAGTTGATGGAGAAGGCAGAAAGATGAGTAAATCCCTTGGCAATGGTATTGATCCTCAGGAAGTTGTTGATCAGTACGGTGCTGATGTACTCAGATTATGGGTAGCTTCATCTGACTACCATGTTGATATCAGAATTTCTAAAGATATCTTAAAACAGCTTTCAGAAGCATATAGAAAAATCAGAAATACTGCTAGATACATTCTCGGTAATTTAAACGATTTCAACCCTGATTCTGATAGTGTAAAGATTAACGAACTACTTGATATTGATAAGTGGGCTATCTATAAATTAAATGAACTTATGGGTAAAGTGAAAGCCGGTTACGATTCTTTTGAATTCCACCAGGTTTATCACGCTATCTATAATTTCTGTGTTGTTGATATGTCTAACTTCTATCTTGATGTTTTAAAAGATAGATTATATACAGAAAAAGCTGACTCTAAAGAGCGTAGAGCTGCTCAGACTGCTATGTATATCATTCTCGATTCGCTCACAAGAATGATTGCTCCTATTCTTGCTTATACATCTGACGAAATCTGGAAGTATATGCCACATAGTAGCGATAGCGATCCTGAAAATATTATTTTCAACTCTATGCCTGAGAAGATTGCTCTTGATATTAACGATGAGTTTACTTCTAAATGGGATAAGATTCACGATTTACGTGACACTGTTAAGAAGTCGATCGAAAATGTCAGAATCGAGAAGATTATTAAAACTTCACTCGAGTCCAAGATTATACTTAAGGCTTGTGGTGATGAGTATGACTTCTTAAAGAGTATCGAAAGCGAGCTTGCTACTATATTCATCGTATCCGATGTTGTTGTAGAAAACGCTGATGTTACAGAACTCGAAGTAGAAGTTGTTAAAGCAAGCGGTGATAAGTGTGAACGTTGCTGGGCTTTCTCCGATACTGTCGGTAAGGATAGCACACATCCTACACTTTGCAAGCGTTGTGCTGATATATTAAACGGTTAATTTATTATACGGTGTATCTATATGGTACACCGTATACTTTTAGGAGTTGACATTTTGGTTGCTTTTTATTTAGTTTTGGCTCTGTTACTTGTTGTTGTAGATCAGGTTATTAAGTACTTTGTGCTAGAATATCTTCAGCCTGTCCAATCTGTTACAGCTATTCCACATCTGCTTGATTTAGTGTATGTAGAAAACACTGGAGTAGCATTTGGTATGTTCA
This sequence comes from Ruminococcus sp., assembly GCA_017502425.1. GTDB lineage: Bacteria > Bacillota > Clostridia > Oscillospirales > Acutalibacteraceae > Ruminococcoides. Next base: position 3,987 of record JAFVVB010000188.1, read on the forward strand.
AGGATATGAAGTGGCTTTTTATTACTATCACATCTATTGTCATAGTTTTGTTTATTATATTACTTATCAAGAATGCTAAATCCAGTAAATTGTTTGCTGTTGCATCAGCTCTTATAATTGGCGGCGGTATTGGTAACCTTATTGATAGAGTTTTTCTTGGTTTTGTTGTTGATTATCTTCAGCTATCATTCTTTCCGCCTGTATGTAATTTTGCCGATTACTGTATTAGCATAGGAACAGTATTGCTTGTTATATATTTGCTGTTTTATTCTGATGTAAACAAAGAATCTGATAAAAAAGAGAAGAAGTTAGCTGATGGAGAATAAGATTTTTATTGTTGTTGAAGATAAAGTTGGGGAGAGGCTCGATAGTTTTTTAGCTTTTATGCTCGATGATGTTTCTCGCTCATCTGCATCAAAAATGATCAGTAACGGAAACGTGACTGTTAACGGGAAAAGTGTATCAAAAAGCTATAAGTTATGCTTATCAGATGAAGTTAATGTTATGATAGACGACCCTGTTGAGCTTGATGTCTTACCTCAGGATATACCTCTTGATATTGTATATGAAGATGATGATTTACTTGTAGTTAATAAACCTAAAGGTATGGTGGTTCATCCTGCTGCTGGTAACTATACTGATACATTAGTCAATGCGTTAATGCATCATTGTAAAGGTTCTTTATCAGGTATAAACGGTGTTTTACGTCCTGGTATTGTCCATAGGATTGATAAAAACACCAGCGGTTTACTCATTGTTGCTAAAAATGATAGAGCCCATAAACATCTCGCACTTCAGATAAAGGAGCATTCTTTTACACGAGAATACCTTACTATTGTGTATGGTGGTTTTAAGGATGATAATGGTACTGTTGATGCACCGATTGGTAGACATCCTATTGATCGTAAAAAAATGTGTGTTACTGATAAAAACAGCAAAAACGCCGTGACTCATTATACTGTATTAGAAAGATTATCCGGATATACGATGCTTAAATGCAAACTTGAAACAGGCAGAACTCATCAGATTAGAGTTCATATGGCATATATCGGTCATCCTGTTGCTGGTGATGATGTATATGGCCCTAAAAAGGTTATTAAATCTTTAAATGGACAGTGTCTCCATGCGTATAAAATTGGCTTCATACATCCTGTTACCAACGAGTATCTTGAGTTCACATCAGAAATCCCTCCTGAGTTTTCTTCCTTTCTACATAATCTACAAAAAATGTATTAATTTTTTGTTACATAATGAAAAAAGTTCTTGCATTTATTATTCTTTTATGATACAATACTAGAGCATTTGAAACCGTCAAACAGTTGATGGGGTTCAAATTAAGGCTTTTATGTCAAAATTTGAAGCGGATAGTCCTCTGCCATCGAGCATGAATATCTGAAAATACTAGGAGGATAAAAATGGACGCATTAAAGACTATTGCACTCAGTTCAATGAAAGAGTCAGCACCTGAATTTTCAGTTGGTGATACTGTAAAGGTTTCTGTTAACATCCGTGAGGGTGAGAGAGAAAGAATCCAGATGTTCGAAGGTACAGTTATCGCTAAAAAAGGCAGCGGTGTTGCTGAGACATTTACTGTACGACGTGTATCTTACGGTGTAGGTGTAGAGAGAGTTTTCCCACTCCACTCACCAAACGTTGTTGACGTTAAAGTTGTTAGATACGGTAAAGTTCGTAGAAGCAAACTCTATTACTTACGTGACAGAGTTGGTAAGGCAGCTAAAGTCAAAGAAGAAATCCGTAAATAAAGTTTTTAAAAAGGGACTTTATGGTCCCTTTTTTGCTTTTATCTATTAGGAGTGTACGTTTTGAAAATAGATGATAAGATGTACGACGAAATTTTTACAGATGATAATACTTCTGAAAATGATGTTGTAAAAGTAAAATTTAATAATAATCCGCTTTGTGATAATATTTACGACTGGGTTAATTCTATTATCATCGCAGTTGTTGCTGTTGTAATACTGTTGACTTTTTGTTTCAGACTCATTGATGTTGATGGTACTTCGATGGAAAAAACACTAATCAATACTGATAAGGTTATTGTAACAAATCTTTTCTATACACCTCAAAACGGTGATGTTGTTGTTATCAGCCATGGTGAGCAGTATGATAAGCCGTTAATTAAACGTATCATTGCTACTGAAGGGCAGAAACTGGAAATAGACTTTGAAACAGACGAAATTCGTGTTGATGGTTCGTTAATAGATGAACCGTACGCCTACGGTGATACTATTATGGGAGATACTAAAATACCTCAAGTAGTTCCTGAAGGAAAAGTTTTTGTACTCGGTGATAATAGACCTGTATCACTTGATAGTCGTTACGCAGAAGTCGGACTTATCGACGAGGAATCCATCATAGGTAAAGCGCAGTTTGTTATTATACCGCATACGTATAAAGAAGATGCACTCACACCTGTATTAGATTTTACAAAAGTCCGATATATTTATAAATAATGTTGTATTAAACCTGTTTCTGTTTTATAATTGAAGCAGGTTTTTTTATTGGAGTGATATTATGAGTGAAATGCAGAATATACAATGGTTTCCGGGTCATATGACTAAAACCAAAAGACAGATTGAAAAAAATCTAAAATTAGTA
>JAFVVB010000189.1 GCA_017502425.1 Ruminococcus sp.
CGAAGAGAAAATGATGTCAGTAATGCTCAAGCAGGGTTACGCACCTGAAGAGCAGTACAGAAAAAACGGCGATCAGGGTCCGTGGACTGACGTTTACGGCATGTGCGCTACGATGTATAAATGCATCACGGGTGTCGTACCAGAGGACGCACTCGACAGACTCCACGAAGATACACTGAAAAAACCGTCGCAACTCGGTGTTTCGATAGCACAACCGCTTGAGCTTACTTTGATGTACGGTTTAGCGGTGAATAAAAACAACCGATGCAAAGATATGGCTGAGCTGTTAGAGCTTACTCAGAGAGCTCTTGCTGATAATTTGGAAACCACAGCTTTTAACAGCCCTGCTACTGATGTGTATAAAACTCAGGCGGCTGACGATGATATGTATAAAACTCAGGCTGCAGAAAATGCATATCCTGTGAACGCTCCTGTTGTTCCTGATTCAACTTATGCAAATCAGCTTAACGGTGTACCTATGTATAACCCAGCTCCTAAAAAGAAAAACAACGCATTAGTTGCACTTATCATAGCTACCATTGCGTTTTTAGTTATTGCGGTTGTGGTGCTGTTTGCTGTGTTGCTTTCTGATGATTCTAGCGATTATGTTTACACACCGATTCATTCTGATTCATCACAAGTAGTAGAAACCGAAGAACCTACTGAAAAGCCTACCGAAAAGGAAACCGAAGCTAAAAAGGTAGAGGTTCCTGACGTTGAGGGTATGTACTACGAAGATGCTAAAAGTAAACTCAAGTCGGCAGGACTCAAAGTGAAAGAAGAGTGGCAGGATAGTTCAAGCGTAGAATACGGCTATGTCATAAGTCAGACCCCGTCAGCATATAAAACGGCGGAAAAAGATGATAAAGTTAAGATATATGTTTCACAAACCTATCAGTACGACGATGTTTATTACAGTGCGGCGTCCGATGATCTTACTCTGAGAGAGGCACCTGCACGAGGTGCTAAGAAAATAACTTCTATCGGATACAATCACAGAATAGGAGTGCTTGATTACGCTTGTACCTCAGAGTATTCTTACGTCGAATACAGAGGTTACAAGGGCTATGTAATGACTTACTATTTATCAAAATCACCAAATCCGACTCCTGATCCAAGTCCTGAACCTCCTAGTCCTAATTCGGAGCTTAATAACGTAAATCTGACTACTTATTACTGTCGTGCAAGTGATCATGCTAACCTAAGAGAAAAGCCGTCGAGCAAATCAAAGAGCCTTGATACTATTCCGTGTCGTGGTATGGTAGTCGGTATAGATCCGGGCGGAGATTTTTACCTTGTTGAATATAACGGTAAAGTAGGATATGTGCTCAAGGAGGTTTTCTCTACTGATCCTGATGCACCACTGAGCTACATAGACTAGTAGGTAGGAATTACCCCTTATTTCGGAGGATTACAATGATAAAAAGAACAGTATGTTTTTTGCTTTTGATTATACTCTCTATGAGTATCGTCGGATGCAAAAAAACAGAACCTAATGATATACCAACTGAAGAAACTGTCGAGACTAAAACTGTGGCGACCCCGTCTGAGAGCACTCCTGCGATTGAAACCACAGCTCCTTTAGGGGAGTCGGAACTCATTAATTCATTCATTCCGTTGAACCAAAGACCTGAGCTTCCGACCGGTTGTGAGATAACATCGCTTACTATGGTTTTGAACTATTACGGATTTGATGCTGATAAGTGCGATTTATCCGATAACTATCTTTTAAAAGGCGAAACAGGAACGGTCGATTTTCGAAAAGCGTTCGTAGGCGACCCGAGAATAGAGGAAAACAGCTTTGGCTGTTATGCTCCTGTTATCGTTGATACAGCTAATAAGTATCTGTTAGCTAAAAATGCCGATATGGTTGCGTATGATATAACTAACACCGAGCTTGACGATTTGTTTTTATATATCAACGAGAAGATTCCGGTTATTGTATGGGGTACACTCGATTGTGCCGAAGGTGAATACACAGTGACATGGAACGTGGACGGTCAGGATCTCAGATGGTTTAGACCTGAACACTGTATGGTTTTAGTAGGCTACGATGAACACCAGGTATGGGTAGCTGACCCTATGAACGGTGATATCAGAGCGTATGAAAGAGAGCTTTTCAAAAGAAGCTACGAATCTCTGTTTAAGCAGGCGGTAGTAATCAGAGAAAAATAGATAAGTACTTGAAGGGAAAAGGGTATGAGCGATATAAAAACACAGTATTACAGTCCGGTAGCAACTCGTGAAGCTACTCTGTTTGTTGTTGATAATAGGAAAAAACCGATAATGATTGCGCTTGATGGCGATATGACACTCGGTAGAGAGTATCCTCAGTCGGATTGTGATATTCGACTTCATTCCGATATCGTCACCAGAAGACACGGTGAATTCATATATGATGATTCTGACGATTCGTTTTACTATGTTGACAACAACAGTACTAACGGTACTTTTATCAACGGACGAAAACTACTTGCGTATAACGAGAGAGGCTCTAAAGCCGTTCGACTTAACGACGGCGATATCATAAGAATCGACAGAAAACTTTTATCTAACCCTCATCCTCAGTCTGTGCTGATGATATTCAGCAGAAGCTTTAAAAGTGACGAGCAATGGACGGCTGTAAACACAGCTAATAATAATTCCATCACCATCGGTCGTGGAGAAAGAAATTTCATACGACTTGAGGATATGATGGCTTCACGTGAGCATGCCGTGATTAAAAAAGCTGGAGATGCTATGTATATTCATGACTGTAACAGCCAGAACGGTATACTCGTAAATGGTCAGAGAATAGGTGCATCATCTATGGTGTTCAACCACGATGTAATTAGAATAGCTAATACTATGTTAGTTATTATGGGCGATACCATAGTGTTTAATAATCCGGGTGAAAGAGCGGGAACACTTTCGGTTCATATCCGAGCAAAAACCGTTAATTTCGGTAAGAAAACCCTCATTAAAGACATAGATTTTGAAGCTGACCACGGTGATTTTATTCTGATTTTAGGTGGTTCGGGTGCAGGTAAAACTACGCTTGTAAATGCAATTTTAGGCGATGGCAAAGCAGACGGTGACGTTATCTTAGATGGTCAGAATTTATACGCTAACTTCAAGACTATGAAATCACAGATAGGCTTAGTGCCACAGTTTGTGAATTTACGACTAAATGATAAAGTTAACCAGACATTACTAGATATTGCGGACATAAAACTCGACAGACGTTTTTACTCCAAAAGTGATAAGATTAAACGTGTCAACGACGTTATGGATAAAGTGGGTGTCACTAATCTCCAGAATCATCTGATTCGTCAGCTCAGCGGTGGCCAGAAAAAGAAAGTTTCCGTAGCGGCTCAGCTGGTAGGCTTCCAGAAGGTGTTTATATGTGATGAGCCTGACTCAGGTTTAGACGCTGCGTCACGTGTTCAGCAGATGGAGATATTAAAGGAAATCGCCGACAACGGAAAAATTGTTATGGTTATTTCTCACGAGCCTGATGATGCGGTGAATGAAGAAACCAAGGAGATTTTATTCACTAAAGTTTTAGTGCTCGCTAAAAGCAGTACCGATAATTGCGGAAAACTTGCGTTTTTCGGTGCTCCTGAAGATGCACTAAAGTATTTTGGTGTTGAGCGACTTCAGGATATCATGAAAGAAATCAACCCGCCTCACGAGGGCGGTAAAGGTCGTGCTGACCTGTATATCAATAAGTATTACGCATCGAAAAGGGGTGGAATGAATGAATAATGCTTCGTATTTCAAGCAAACCAGCGTGTATTTTAAGAAAATCAGCAGAATCGCTATGAGAGAAAAGGCGTGGAAATTCATTGTATTCGCTTTTATCATCGGATTGATTGTTGCTTTAGTAGTAAGCGATAAGATGTTTGAGAATTTCGAGAGCACTAAATCAGGCTTTTTCACCCTTGCGTCTGCGTGTATCTGGCTTGGTATATTCAACTCCATCCAGAGCATATGTAAAGAACACGATATTATACGTTCAGAATACAGACAGGGAATGAAACTATCGTCTTACATCAGTGCTAACGTGATGTGGCAGGCGGTATTGTGTCTTGCTCAGAGTATACTGTTATTCGTGATATGCATTGCGTTTGACTTTTTCTCAACCGATGTTGGCGAGGGCGTTGCAGACAACGGAATTGGTGGTTATGTTGAGTATTTCTTAACCATATTTTTACTGACTTTCGGCTCGGCTGTTCTGGGTATTATGGTGTCTTCCATTTCGGGAAATCCGACAACAGCGATGACTATAATGCCGTTTGTGCTGATTTTACAGCTTATTATGTGCGGTGTTCTTTTTAAGCTCGACGGTGATTTTGCAAACGGTATAGCAAATATTACTTTCAGCAAATGGGGGATGTCTGCTTTTGCGAGTACTGCGGATATGAACTCGCTTGAGTCGTCGATACAAAAGGAATTGCCTGAGCTTGCGTCACAGCTCCCTGATGTGGGTGAGGACGTGTACGAATCCACGATAGAAAACCTTGTTCGTTCGTGGGGTTGGTGTTTAGGTATCACGGTTGCGTGTAGCGCGATTAGTATTTTAGCGCTGAA
>JAFVVB010000190.1 GCA_017502425.1 Ruminococcus sp.
AAGCACTCCATCTTCTATCACAAAATCAGCCTGTGCAGAATTTACAAGCACAGATGGCATAGTGCACACGAGAAGAAACAATGCTAAGAATACAGAAACAATTTTTTTCATTCTAACTACCTCATAAAACAAAAACGGGCGGTAAAACCGCCCATTCAAATTAATTTAATTCGTCCTCTGATATTTCGAGAATGAGCCTGTCTATTTTATCAATAGTATCAATAACATCTTCAGTCTCTTCGACTTCCTGTTCATCATAAGTGCTGTCAGCCTTAGTGATGTAATATGAAGCATCCTCTTCATCCATCTCAGGCTCAACCTCCTCGCTTTCAACAGGCATAATCAAATCCTCGTCACTAGGAGCAGCACCGTAGATGAAATCGCTCTTATACTCATCGGCATCATCATCTTCTTCATATGAATCCATAGAAGCCTGTGCCACTTCGATGTAGACTTCGTCATCAATAGCTAAGTGATCCTCGTTATATCCTTCAGTCGGGATTTTATTAACGATTTCGTCAGGCTTATTACCATGTGCAACAGAATGAGCCAAAGCGTTAACGATATCAGCGTCAGGGTCTTTAATATCCTCGTATTCACCTTCAGTTTCTTCATCTTCTATAATTTCGATTTCATCTTTAGTCTTAACACATGCACCCATTTCAATAATGAACGATAAAATATAGATACCGAGCAAGAAAAGCTGAACAGCCTGAATTTCACTTAAAATATCAAATTCGGAAATGTTGTTTACATAACCGCCTAATACGAACACTGACTGTGATAAAAGCATAGTTACAGCAGGCATACCGAATATAAAAGCTGAGCGCACAGGACTTTTACCCTTCATCAGCGCGATTATCATAGCATAATTAAACAAGAAAAGAGTGGTGAAAATATAGCACGCAAGCTCAGTAACGTCGGTAACCGCAATAGAAACAGTAGTGAAACCCAAGAAACATTTAACTAATCTGAACGCACCCCAGAGTGCCGGAATCAGATAGAAAAGTGAGAGTCCTTTAACTCCACCGTTACCAACGAAATGATTAAGTCCCATAACAACGAACACTATCGCACATAAAATAGTGAGAATAATATCAGTAATTACAAGAGCATCGAATTGATATATCCTTGTTATGTTATAAGCTTCGTTAGCGCTTTCCACCGCAAATGCTATCGCAAGGAGCATAGCACTAACACCTGCAACAAAGTTTTTATTTATAAGATATACGGGTGCAATTTTCTTATCAATAAGGCAGAAAATAACAGCAAAAAGTAAAACTAAAACTGCACATCCAATAGCGATATATGACAGCATCAGGCTATTCAAACCGTAAAATGTACCATCATCACCTAAAAAGAAAAGCTGGATAACTTTGATAGCAAGTGCCGCTAAAGTCAGCGGTGCAAAAGCAATCCAAGATAGTTTAGAAGTCATAATGTATCTCCTTTGAAGTTATAGTATACCATATTACATTTATACATATATATTGTATATTACTACTATTTAGTAGTCAAGTTAATTTATTGTAAACATTAACCAGTAAAAAAAGAGCGTCATAAGACGCTCTTTTCATATTGTTTATAACGTTTTCTGGATGATTTGCTCTGCTTTTTCTTAGAGTAAGAAGAAGACACTGCAACATAAATAACAAAAAGTATAATGACTATAAGAACAGAAATCAAGAACCATACTGATGTAAGAACACTTTTTACAAGCTCTGTGATATAAAGGATAAGGCTGACTCTGACGTTTTCCTGAGAAACGAGATTAATCTTAGTTACTGCGTCATTTTTATAATAAACAGTAGCTGTGGTAACAACTTCGTTCTTGGAAATAGGTGCGCTGACCGGCTCAGTAGTATCCGGTACAATAGACACATCAGCTTCATCATAGCTGTTAGGTAAAATGATATTAAGGTCAACCTCAGGCACTAGCAAGATAGACTCTGTGTCCCATGCGTTGAGAACTTTTTGCTCACATATAGGTGTGTCCTTAGTAGCCTGAGTCACAAAATCCAGATTCAAAAACGCCCATCTATAAAGATTGGCTGATTCTATCATAGGATACTGCTCTGTGACTTCTTTCTCGTAGTTGTATGGTGCGTGTAAACACACTGTAAGGTAAGCGTAACCATCATAAATGGCAGTACTTACTAAACAGCGTCCTGCCTGATCGGTAGTACCGTTTTTGACACCGGTGGCATATGTGTAATAATAATCACCACCACGACCTGAGTCAATCATATAGTTCGTTGTTATGAGCGGATATTCATCACCTTTTAGATAATACTCGGTAGTGGAACAAATCTTAGAAAACAACGGTAAGCCCATAGCATATTTAGTCATAATATACATATCACGTGCCGTTGTATAGTGGTTATTATCATGCACACCGGTTACGTTAGTAAAATGTGTGCTTTTGCAACCAAGGTCTTTTGCTTTTTTATTCATCATCTCGACAAAGTTTTTGCCGGATTTAGTTTGGATATAATCAGCTAAAACAGTAGCTGAATCATGTCCTACTGGTACCATCATCGCATAAAGAAGGTCGGTTACAGACAACTTCTTACCCACATGATATTCAAGACCTGAACACTCCATTCCACTATTTTCAATAGATGTGATAATAGACTGTTTTATTTCTATCTTTGTGTTATCGTAGTCTTCAAAGTACTCAGCCGCAATAATATATGTCATAATTTTAGTCAAAGACGCAGGATATCTTTTAGTATCCGCATCTTTTTCGAAAACAACCATATCCGCGTCCAGATTAACCATGATTATAGAATCAGAGTAAGTTTTCACATCACAATCAAAAGTAATCGCTGATGTGCTCACGCTGAAAGTCATAGACACAAAAACAGTAAACACAATAATTAAACTGATAATTCTTCTCATAATCACTTTCCTGACTGTGTAGCTGTTGCTTCTTTTTTATTCTTAGGTGTAGGTTCTGATGCAGTAGGCACCTTTTCTTTAGAGCTCTTAGAATCATCGTTAGAAACTAAAGTAGATTCAAGCATAGTATTCGCAAAACTTCCAAGGTCCTCCAGCATAGCTATACCATCAGAAGTATTAGCGATGAGATCAACGTCTTTAACATAATCTGAATCGTAATACATCTTTGCAGTTCCCATATTCTGACCATAGAACACAGGCAACTCAACTGCTCCCAGTTCAACATAGTCAAAAGTAACCTTCGATTCGTCAAACTGCGCTGGCATAGTCATATAGATATCTTCACCAGTAGTAAGTTCAATCTTCGATTCGCCCCATGAAGATTGCGCATAAACAGTATCGATAACGGTTTCTTCAGAGACAACACGTTTATTATCAAGGCTTGTGTATGCCCACGTGAGAAGCTGTTTAGTCTCGGTAAAAGCATTATGTTCGCTGAGTCTCTGAGCATTTAAAATGATGCAAACGTAGGAAACATCGCTATACTTGGATACAGCGGCTATATTTCCTTTAGCGGTCACATCATAGCCGTATTTACCATTTTTGACGTGTCTGAAATAATACGGACTTTTTGCTCTCAAAAGCGAATTGGTGTTACCGATAGTAAGCTTAGGGTCTTTATAGTTATCAGGAATATAGGTTGGTGTATCGGCTATTTCAGTATAGTCAGGTGTATCAAGAGCACATAATACAATCTTATATAAATCCGAACACGTACTGAACTGGGTTGAATTATTCACAGCCGCAGGAGACGAAAATCTCGTTTTAGTACAACCGAGATCTCTGGCTTTTTTATTCATAAGCTCAACAAATTTATCTTCTTTTCCTTTAGTTACGTAATCAGCCAGAACATAACACGCATCACTACCGTTAGTCATCATTACGTAATGCAATAAATCCTTAACGCTCAGCGTTTTACCGATAAATTTATCAAGCGTAGTATCAGAGTTATCATGAGCGTTAACGACAGATGCTTTGATAGGAACGCGTTCAGATATATCAGAAACGTTATTTCTCGCCACTATATAGGTCATAATATTAGAAAGATGAGAAATAAAGCGGGCTGTATCGATATTTTTATTATAAACAATAGTATCTGTTTCTATGTTAGCAACCAACACAGACGATGATGTTACAGTAACATCACATTCGTATGTATCGGCAGCAAAAGGTACAGTGCTAAATCCAAACACTACACATAACAGCATACAAATACAAAAAATCAGCTTTTTCTTCATAGTATTTTCCTTAAAAATATGATATTATATTTTTATCTTACAATAAAACAGAAATTATATCAATCATTTTTTCAAATTTAGGAGGATTTGTTATGATATACATCACCGGAGATACCCACGGGCAGCTTAGTGACCTTGACAGCAGAAAAATCAGCAAACTTAAAAAAGATGATGTACTGATTATTACCGGAGATTTCGGATTTTTATGGGATAATTCTAAAACAGAATTAAAAAACCTAAAAAAGCTGTCAAAGCGTAAATACAAAATACTTTTCGTAGAAGGGGTACACGAAAATTTCGATATACTGAAGCAGTACGAATACTGTGAGCTTTTCGGCTCAAGCGCAAGAAAAATCAGCGACAACATATATTGTCTTAAACGCGGAGAAATTTATACCATCAATAATAAGAAATTCTTCTGCTTAGGCGGCGGTGACGTTGAGGATTCCATAGAGAACCTCGACGACAACCCATTGAACCACAAAAGCATGCCTACTGACATCGAACTGGAAAATGCTGTCAATAATCTCCAGAACAACGACAAAAAGGTCGATGTAATCATAACACATGAAGCTCCGGCTTCAGTAAAGAGAGTTATCAGAAGAGATGCCGTAATCAATGATCTCAATATCTTTTTAGATACATTACTTCACAACGTGTGGTATGACCAATGGATATTCGGCAGCCTTCATACTGACAGAGTAATTTCGCGATCTATGACATGTGTATATCAGGAAGTTATAAAAATCGACTAATTCATAGTTGATTCATCCAAAGATTTGAAAAGCAACTTAATCATAGCTTTGAGTCCTTTGAATTCCATCTTTGATAAATCAGGAGAAATTTCAAGTATATACGATGCTGCTTCCTGAGCTTTAACAAGACTGTTTACATCAGAAAAATCAGCAATGTTGAGTTGTGGAAGACCATGCTGACGATTACCGAAAAAGTCACCCGGACCTCTGAGTCTGAGGTCTTCATCAGCTATCTCAAAGCCATCATTGGTTCTGCACATAGTAGATAGACGTTTTTGTGTATCTTCGCCTTTATTATCAGAAACCAGTATACAATACGATTCGTGCTCCCCTCTTCCCACTCTTCCTCTTAGCTGATGAAGCTGAGATAGTCCGAATCTATCAGCGTTTTCAATCATCATAACCGATGCGTTTTTTACATCGACGCCGACTTCTATAACAGTGGTTGAAACCAAAACTAAGATATCACCTGCGGTATATTCATTCATAACCTGCTCTTTGTCTTTTGCTTTCATTTTGCCGTGCAGTATTCCTACCGGATAATCCCTGAACTCATCAAGCATCAATTCGGCAGCGTAATTCTGAGCAGACTCAAGCTCAAGCTCGCCTTCTTCCACAAGCGGACAGACGATGTAGCATTGACGACCTTTATCTAATTCATTCTTTATAAAAGAGAGTGCTCTGTGACGCTTTTTAGTATCAATGAGCATAGTTTTAACGGTCTTTCTTCCAGGAGGAAGCTCGTTTATGCAAGTGATATCAAGGTCACCGTAAATAATAAGTCCTAATGTTCTCGGAATTGGTGTCGCTGATAAAACCATCACGTGTGGTTGCTCACCCTTTTTGAAGAGTTTAGAGCGCTGTTCTACGCCGAAACGATGTTGTTCATCAGTTATAGCGCACCCGAGACGTTTAAATTTAGTATCATCGGTAATAAGCGTATGTGTACCGATAATCAAGTCGATTTCGCCATCTGCGAGTTTTTCTCTGACTTTATCCTTTTTTGATTTAGTCATAGACCCAACGAGTAAATCAACTTTTATGGAAAACTGCTCAAACATTTTTGATAAATTATCATAATGTTGTTGAGCCAGAATTTCAGTCGGTGCCATAAACGCCGCCTGATATCCGTTTTTAATAGCATTAAAGCAAACAGCGGCAGCTACTACGGTTTTACCGCAACCAACATCACCCTGAACCAATCTGTTCATGGGTGATTTTTTATTTTTCATATCATTCACACAATCAACAATAGCATTTTTCTGAGCGTTAGTAAGAGTATACGGTAAGGTTTTTATAAAATCTCCTGTAAAATCATCGTGCATTTTACAGGAAGTTTCAGTAAGTTTCTTATTCTTGAGCAATCTGAGTCCAAGATTAAGTATAAGCATCTCTTCAAAAACCAGACGTTTTCTGGCTTTTTCAAGAGAACTTTCATCACACGGAAAATGAATGTTTTCAAGTGCAAAACGCAAAGTACATAAATCATAGCGTTTTAGTATATCATACGGCAACGGATCAACCATCGTTTCAGGCAACATAGAAAGTGCCTGCTTCTGAGCACCTATTACCACACGATTAGTAAGACCCGATGTCAGATTATAAATCGGGGTAATACTGCTACTCATATCACTTTCCTTTTTAAACTCGGGAGAAGTCATAGAAAAGCCGTATAAATCACGGTTTACTTTACCGTAAAAATAGTATTCTTCGGAGTATTTAAGCATAGTAGATATATATTTATTATTAAAAAATACAATTTCTATCACTCCGCTATCATCAGCAACTTGAACTTTAGATAAAATTCTTCCTCCACTGATGCGCACTGTATTCACAGCGCTGGTGACGCGTGCTTTTATTAAGTATTTTTCTCCATTAGAAATTTCAGAAATAGGAGTTACCTCTCCCCACTGAGAATATGTACGAGGATAAAACCTCAGCAATTCTCCGACAGAATGAATACCCAGCTTAGAGAAAAGCTCGGCTCTCGTTTTTCCGAATCCTTTAAGCGAAGTTATAGGTACATCATATAACGACACGGTGTCACCTCCATTTTCAAAAAAATAAACAAACGGCGGCGAAAAAATTCGCCGCCAGTAAAATTATTCAACGCTTAATACATAGTAGTAAATCGGCTGACCACCTGATACGAAAGTGATATCAACGTCATCGCCGAATTTATCACACAATAAATCATAAGCATGCTGTGCATCTTCTTCTGATACATCTTCGCCGCTGATAAGAGTAACAAAAGAGCTGTCCTTGTTAATCATATTCTTAGCGAGTTTTAAGAGAGCTTTTTCAATAGATTTATCAGTAACAGTGAGTTTACCGTTTTCAAGAGCAATAATTTCGCCCTCTTTAATCTTCTTCATACCGAATTCAGAATCTCTTGCAGCATAAGTTACCTGACCGGTGCTTACGTTAGAAGCCGCCTCGATCATAGCTTCCTTATTAGCTTTAGCATCAGAGTCAGGATCGAAAACGAGCATAGCTGACATACCCTGTGGAATAGTACGTGTTGGTACGATAACCACTTCTCTGTCCTCAACGATAGCCTGAGTCTGCTCAGCAGCCATTATGATATTCTTATTATTAGGAAGAACATACACAGTTTTAGCAGGAGTAGCCATAACTGCTGCATAAATATCATCAGTAGATGGATTCATGCTCTGACCACCCGATACTACGTGTAAACAACCAAGCTGTGAGAACAACTCGCTCACACCGTCACCAGCAGCAACAGCTACAAAACCGTAGTCTTCAGTAGGCTCAGCTACCTGAAGCTTCTTTTTCTTGGAAACTTTTTTCTCGTTATCTTCTTTAGCCTGCTTGTGCTGTTCTTTCATATTCTCAACCTTAACAGTTAAGAGTGAACCAAACTCAAGACCCTTTTTCAGAGCATCGCCAGGCTGTTCTGTATGAACGTGAACTTTAATGATTTCGTCGTCATCTACTACAACAACGCAGTCACCGATAGTTTCAAGGAAAAGTCTGAGTTCATTAGGCTCGGTAGCAATCTCAGGATCACGACCTACGATAAACTCAGTACAATATGTGAAGTTGATAACCTCGTCAAATTCAGCAGCTGCAGAACGGAATGCATCATCATCGCCCTCATCCTCATCATCAACAGACTCGGTAGCTTCAATAACTACACCATCTTTGATAACTGAAAGCATACCTTCAAAGATTACTAATACACCCTTACCACCAGCATCAACAACGCCGGCCTTCTTAAGTACAGGAAGCATAGTTGGAGTGAGGTCAAGCGCGTGCTGAGCTTCTTCACACACAACTTCCCATATTTCAACAGCATCGTCGGTATCGTTAGCAGCCTCAACAGCAGCTTCAGCAGCCATACGGCCTACTGTGAGCATAGTACCCTCAGTTGGTTTCATAACAGCTTTATATGCAGCATCTACACCAAGAGCAAGTGCTTGAGCCAAATCTTTACCGTTAGCTTCTTTTTTACCTTCGAGACCGTTAGCAAAACCTCTGAAGAATAAAGAAGTAATAACACCTGAGTTACCACGAGCACCTCTTAACATAGCAGAAGCGGTTTTCTTAGCAACCACACCTACCTCATCGCTGTCAATCTTTTCTATCTCTTTGACTGCAGCCATAATAGTCATAGACATATTAGTACCTGTATCTCCATCAGGAACAGGGAAAATATTCAAATCGTTAATTCTGGCTTTCTGTGAACAGATGTTGTTGGCACCAGAAATGATAGCTTGCTTTAGGAGTTGACCGTTAATCATTAAAACACATCCTTTGCTTTCTTAAAACCTTAGGGTGAATAAACGTACAAAATTATACCATTATACATTACGTGTATTATACAGTACAAAGTAAAAATAAGCAAGTTTTTTGAAATCATTTCGGCATAATGCCGATATTCGTTGATACTTCAACAAGTATTGTATAAAAAAACACTATCTAATATCAAAACGCTCTACTGATTTAGTCTTTCCACTCTTATCGTCAATATCAAACAAAATACAATTCATCATACACTCTCCGTCGGCATTCTCAAAACGTTCGGAGAGTTTAGTTTTAAAACGGTTTATGATGATCTCCTTTTTCACACCTAATACGGAAACAGCAGGGCCCGTCATACCCACATCAGTAATATATCCTGTACCGTTTTCCAAAACACATTCATCAGCAGTCTGGACGTGGGTATGAGTACCGAAAAACGCTGATATCCTTCCATCAAGATAGTAACCCATGGCTTTTTTCTCGCTGGTTGTTTCTGCGTGCATATCAACGATGATAATTTTACTGTCAATTTCCTTTAAAATATCGTCAACTTTATAGTAAGGATTCTCTACGCTGATATCTATAAACTCCTGCCCCATCATATTAATAACCGCTACTGATGTTCTTCCCATATCAACAACACAATAGCCTCTGCCCGGAGTTGACGGCGAAGGGAAATTACACGGTCTTATTATAGTTTCTTCTTCATCAAGGTAACTGTAAATCTCACGTCTTTGAAAAGCGTGGTTACCAAGAGTCACAACATCTACACCGCTTTTGAAAAGATGTTGAGCAGAAGTAGGTAAAACCCCATTTCCGTCTGCACTGTTCTCACCATTACAAACAACAAAATCTATACCTTTTTCTTTTTTGAATTTAGGCAATACTTTTCTTAAGTGTTCACACCCCACAGAACCTACAACGTCACCTATACATAATACTTTCATAGTATACCTCTTTCTAAAACATAAACGTCTAAGAATGAGTATAACACATTTTATTAAAAACTCCAAACGGCTACTGAGATTTTTCTTCAGTAGGTATTATTTTTTCAATTTTGACGTTATCAACATCAATCTCCTGTTGGTACGCAATATCCTCCTCACACGTATAAAAAGCTTCTAAAAAATACTTATTATTCTTTTTTAGAAAATCATATTCACGCCCTATCACTTTACATTCATTAAGCGAAAACAACTCATAAAGCATACTTTTATTTCTCAAAAGTTTTTCAGCTGTATTATCATTCATTATCTTCTTTGACACCGTTTTTTCATACAATCTTTCGGTAGAAAGGGTAACAGGGAGATATGTATCAAACAGCTTTAGTGCACTTTCATCATACCGCAAGGCACTTTTCGATTCATCTATCGGATACACTTTCACGGGAAGCGATA
>JAFVVB010000191.1 GCA_017502425.1 Ruminococcus sp.
AAACCTGTTTACAACGAAGCCGGTAATGGTATGCACGTGCATATGTTATTATTAAAAGACGGACAACCTGTTTTCTCTGATGACAATGGTTACGCTCACTTAAGCAAAGAAGCTCACTACTTCATGGGCGGTCTTTTAAAACACATCGGCTCATTATGTGCAATCACTAACCCAAGCACTAACTCATTCAAACGTTTAGTTCCTGGTTTTGAGGCTCCTGTTACTGTTGGTTATGCTACTTCTAACCGTAGTGCAGTTATTCGTATTCCTGCATACGCTAAATCTCCTGACAAACGTCGTTTCGAGCTCAGAAACCCTGACGCTACATGTAACCCATATTTCTGCTACGCTGCTATTCTCATGGCTGGTTTAGACGGTATCAAGAATAAAATCGATCCTCACGAGAATGGTTGGGGTCCATACGATATGAACCTCTATCACCTCTCTGACGAAGAGAAAGCTAAGCTCAGCAGCTTACCTACTTCTTTAGAGGAAGCTCTCAATGCACTTGAGAACGATCACGACTACTTAACAGCAGGCGGTGTATTCCCAGAAGAGCTTATCGCTAACTTCATCAAGGGCAAACGCGCTGAATGTGCTGAACTTTCTAAGATTCCACACCCTGCTGAATTTGATAAATACTACAATATTTAATCACTAATAATTAATCCCGTGTACAAACGAAGTACACGGGATTTTTATATTATATCAATTCACTTATCTATTAGCTTTACGCTTATATTGGAGAGTCACAACGGAATCTTCAACTTGAGTTTTCATCAACTCGTATCCGCTTATATCACTACATGAAAACAGCGATTTATTGCCGCTACTTGCAACAACAGGAGCTAAAACGATGCTAAGTTCATCGATAGCATCACATTTTTGGAAAGAACCATTAATCTTACTACCGCCTTCTAAAAGAAGTGTATTTATATTAAGTAATGATTTAAGTTTATCAAGAGCAGTATTTACATCGATTCTGTCTTTTCCTGCGAATATATAGGGAATTTCTTTAGCTTTAAGGTATCCTAAAAATCTATCGTCTACTTCTTCACTTAAAACTTCTATGATGCGTGCTTTATCGTATCCAGGGTCATCATCATTAATATATGCTTGCTTAAATCCGAGTTTACCATTAGTATCAAAAGCTACTGCAAAAAACGAACCTATTTCTTCAGGGATATAGTCTTCCCTATCACCCACAGCTAAATATTCATTCAAGTCAGGATAATATCCGTTGGTGAAGCTCTCCTCCATAGTTGTTCTTCCACATATAAAGCCATCAGATTTAATACTTCTATTAATTTCATAGTAAATGTCAGTTGCTTTCTCGCATTCTTCAGTCATAAGAAAATCACCAGTGACTTTGCCGTCAATCGAGCTCAGCATATGACAAATAATGTATGGTCTTTTCATTTTATACCTCTTAATTCTTTAACAATTAGTTATCCAGTCAATATGTAAATATGCGTTTTTTCTTTTAAAGAATCATTTTGATATGTGTAATAGATACATTTTATCAAAACTTTCTGATATATTCAAGAAAAAGATAACTTGCTGTTTTTTCACTTAAAAGCCATACTATTCATTGTTAATGTTGCGTTAATTATTTATAAGTGTTACAATGATAAAAAGCGATACGAAAGCAGGTATATACTATGCTCGATAAAAACTTTACCGTAAAAATAGCTATTTGTGATGACGACATAGTTGAACGCGACACAATTATCAAATTAATACAAAAAGGGTTTGCGAAAACGGATTATATCGAAAGCATTGATTGGTTTGAATCCGGCGAGGCTTTCCTGAGTGCTGACCGTGATAAATACGACCTCGTTTTCATGGATATCTATATGTCAGGTATCACAGGTATGGAAACAGCAAAAAAGCTTTACAGCGAAAACAAACGCACAAAAATCGTTTTCTGCACCACCTCTTCTGACTTCGGAGTAGAATCATACGATGTTGAAGCCATACGATACCTACTCAAGCCGATAGATGAAGAACGATTTTTTGCTGTGCTTAATTTCTTCTTCAAGAACTTTGCAGCTAGAAAAACTATCACGGTTACATGTGACAGAATCGAAGAAACCATAGCTCTTGATGATATACTATGGATAGAATCACAGGGACACAAATCGATTATTCACACTAAAAATGATGACTACACAACACGTATGTCACTTTCAGAATTACATAAAGAACTTGAACCTTATGGTTTCATGAAACCTGTGCGTTATGCATTAGTTTCTGTTAATGAAATTGTCACAACTCCTAATAAAACGATAAAG
>JAFVVB010000192.1 GCA_017502425.1 Ruminococcus sp.
CAACAACTAAAGCGATATTCTCAAGACCACGCTGAGTATACATATCATGTAAAAGCTCTAAATCTTCGTAGTGATAGTTAGGCATCATCTTACCGTGTTTATTGACATAGCCACGTAAAATAGCGTGTGCAAGCGGATTTCCTGATGTCTTAACCTGCCAGCCTCTGAACACGAAAGTATGTTTATTTTGAGCAGCTTCTATTGAATTAAGCATAACGGAGTAGTCACCGCTGGTAGGGTTCTTCATACCTACCGGCACAGAGATACCACTACTTACTAATCTATGCTCCTGATTTTCTACTGAACGTGCACCGATAGCAACATATGACATCAAATCATCAAGGTAGCGATAGTTAGCAGGATACAGCATCTCATCAGCAGTAGACATTCCGTAATCAGTAAGTACTTTTGAGTGAAGCTCTCTGATAGCTAAAATCCCCTTGAACATATCAGGTTTAGCGTGAGGGTCAGGCTGGTGAGCCATACCTTTATATCCGCTACCGTTAGTACGATGCTTGTTAGTATATATACGAGGTATAAGTATAAGTTTATCTTTAACCTGCTGTTGAACTTTGCTCAGTCGCTCTACATACTCAAGCACAGCATCTTCTCTATCAGCAGAGCAAGGCCCGATTACTAAAATCATCTTATCTGTTTTTCCTGAAAAAACATCAGCGACCTGCTTATCGATTACGCTCTTGCGCATGCTAGCTTCAAGTGACAGCGGATACGCTTCTTTAACTTCCATAGGGATAGGTAGTTTTTTCTCAAAAATCATTGACATAAAAATTCCTCCAAACATAAAAAATAATACCGCAGAATCAGTTATTTGTCAATAAAATAACAATCCTACGGTATCTATTTACTTTTTGAGTTTGTCCCAGATAATGATTTTATTTTCACTTAAAGAACGTTTCACATCTATTACACGCTGGTTTTTACTTCCGCGAAACTGAAGTGAAATATCCTTTTCTTCCTCGATATACGGTCCATCAACCAGAACATCAATATATGATAGCATTTCATCAGTATACTCACATCTCGCTCTGCTTTCTTTGAGCAGATGCTCATCCATCAGGTATCCTGTGTAACACCAGATGTCTTTGTGGGGATACTTTTCTTTAACTACTCTAAGGAATTTAGTAAGCTCTTTTTGATTTTTCACCTCAAATGGTTCACCACCCAAAAGTGAAAGTCCGTTCACAAAAGACGGAGAAAGCATATCTAAAATACTATTTACCGTTTCGTCGGTGAACTTATCTCCGTAGTTAAAATCCCACGTTTCTTTATTAAAGCAATTTTTGCATTTATGAGTGCAACCGCTGACAAAAAGCGATACCCTCACTCCTGCTCCGTTTGCTATGTCACGTTTTTTGATAGTAGCGTAATTCATCAGATATGCAACACTCTTTCCTGAATCTCCTGAGTTCTGCCCTGATTCCAGTACTGGGTGCCAATATATCCGCATGTACGACGAGCTACATTCATAGTATCCTGATCACGGTTTTTGCAGTTAGGACACTCCCAAACAAGTTTTCCATCATCGTTTACTATCACAATCTCACCGTCGTAACCACATTTCTGACAGTAGTCGCTTTTGGTATTCAACTCAGCGTACATAATATTATCATAGATAAAGCGAATTATCTGCAATACTGCATCAATATTATTCTGCATATTAGGAACTTCAACATAACTGATAGCACCTCCGGTAGACAAAGCCTGGAATTTAGATTCAAACTCAAGCTTATCAAAAGCGTCTATTTCCTCGGTTACGTGGACGTGGTAGCTGTTAGTAATGTAAGCTTTATCGGTTACGTCTTTAATAACACCGAAGCGTTTCTGCAAGCATTTAGCAAATTTATAGGTAGTACTCTCAAGCGGTGTACCGTAAATACCGAAACCGATGCTGGTTTCGTCTTTCCATCTGTTACATGCTTTGTTCATATACTTCATAATATCAATAGCAAAATCAGTAACACTAGGGTCAGTATGAGATTTTCCAGTCATATAGCGTACACATTCACATAAACCCGCATAACCAAGAGATATAGTAGAATATCCGCCATAGAGCAGTTTATCGATAGGTTCACCCTTTTCGAGTCTTGCAATAGCACCGTCTTGCCACAATATAGGAGCAGCATCAGATAAAGTACCTTTGAGACGATTATGACGACACATCAACGCACGATAGCAAAGCTCGAGTCGTTCATCAAAAATCTTCCAGAATTTATCCATATCTTTAGAGCTACTGAGTGCAATATCCACCAGATTCAGTGTAACAACACCCTGATTAAATCTTCCGTAGAACTGATACTCGCCCTTTTCATTTTTCCAAGGAGTTAGTGCACTACGGCAACCCATAACAGGGAAACAGTTGCCTTCCTTGAGTTCTTTCATAATCTTCTCAGAAATATAATCAGGAACTAAACGCTTAGCGGTACATTTAGCAGCAAGCTCGGTCAAATACCAGTATTTTGAGTCAGGAGTTATATTATCCTCCTCTAAAACATAGATGAGCTTAGGGAAAGCAGGTGTAACGTAAACACCTTTTTCGTTCTTTACACCCTGATAACGCTGGAGAAGAACTTCCTCAATAATAAGTGCGAGGTCGTGTTTTTCCTGCTCATCTTTGGCTTCGTTCAAATACATAAATACTGTTACAAAAGGAGCCTGACCATTAGTAGTAAGAAGAGTTACCACCTGATACTGGATAGTCTGTACACCACGGTTAATCTCTTCTCTTAAACGCTTTTCAACAACCTGCTGAATCTTCTCTTCCTCAACATCGATTCCGAGATATTCATATTCTTCTAATACGTGTTTTCTGATTCTTTGTCTGCTGACTTCAACGAAAGGTGCTAAATGTGTCAGCGAGATACTCTGACCTCCGTACTGGTTGGAAGCAACCTGAGCGATAATCTGGGTCGCGATATTACACGCAGTAGAAAAGCTGTGTGGTTTCTCAATCATAGTTCCGCTGATAACCGTACCATTCTGGAGCATATCGTCGAGATTGACTAAATCGCAGTTGTGCATATGCTGAGCATAGTAATCGGTATCGTGAAAATGAATGATGCCTTCTTCGTGGGCTTTCACGATATCTTCAGGCAGTAAAATACGCATGGTGGTATCTTTGCTTACTTCACCAGCCATATAGTCACGCTGAACGGAATTTACAGTAGGGTTTTTATTGGAATTCTCCTGCTTAGCTTCTTCGTTATTACATTCAATCAATGTCAGAATCTGATTATCAGTAGTGTTAGCAACACGAGCAAGGTTTCTGGTGTATCTGTATCTGATATAGCGTTTTGCGGTTTCATACGCACCACATTTCATAATCTCAAGCTCAACAAGTTCCTGCACTTCTTCAACAGAAAGTGCTCTGGATATGCACTCACCTGTATTTTTGATAGTAACAGCAATATTCTTTATCTGCTCATCAGTAAGCTCTCTTCCGTTATCGTTAGCTTCGTCAGCCTTAGTAACAGCCGCAATAATCTTATTGATATCAAACTCAGCTTCGCTACCATTACGCTTAATAATCTTCATATTATCCTCCTTTTTACTGCAAATCATTGGTTTCTGTTTATATTAAAATTCACACAATATATCGTAGGGTAAATTTAGTATACCAACTATATATAGTATGGTCAAGCGAATTTTATCATTTTTTAGTTTACATTTTAGTAATATGTTAATTAGGAATTAAAAAAACAAAACCCCAAGTAAAATAACCTGGGATTTTCTGACTTTTTTAAGATATTAAATCATTCACAACAGCTGATGCAATAATGATTCCTGCGCCGGCAGGCACAAAAGCACAACTAGACGGAATCGGTTTATTATTTTCAATAACTTTTTCAGCACTTTTCGGTTCTTCTTTAGAGTACACTACCTTTAGCTTTTTGATACCGTTTTTCTTACACAGCTGGCGCATCGCTCTGGATAGCGGACATACGCTGGTTTTATAAATATCTGTTATCTCCAGCATATCCGGTCTTAGTTTATTACCGGTGCCCATTGACGAGATTATAGGGATACCTAGCTTCTGCGCTATTTTACACAGCTCAAGCTTAGCGCTTACGGTATCGATAGCATCAACAATATAGTCATACTCGGAAAAATCAATTTCAGCTGAGTTTTCAGGAAGAAAGAACATTTCTAATGCGGTGACATTACATAAGGGATTAATGCTCAGTATTCTTTCTTTTGCGACCTGAACCTTTGATTTTGAAATAGTATTTTGAACGGCTAGTATCTGGCGGTTAAGATTAGAAACCGAAACAGTATCATTATCAACTACCGTAATTGAACCGATAAAACTGCGTGCAAGTGCTTCCACAACATAGCCACCGACTCCGCCGACGCCAAAAACTATAACTTTAGAGTTTTTTAGTTTATCAAGGGCTTTCTCCCCTATTAGCATTTTCGTACGTGAATACATCTCGTCCATATAAAACCGTCCCATTTTTTATTAAAGTATACCACAGCATTTAGGTATATTCAAATAAGTGTTGAAAAAACCTTAAGTATTTAGTAGAATAAACGTATAAGAAATGAGGTTATTATGAATATATATAGAATTGCTGACCTTAATATCGCAGTAGAAAACCACAGCGATTTCACAAAAGAATATATGCGTGAGTATCTTACTGATGAAACAGATTTCGATTTTGTAGTTACTGTCACAGATGATATGATAAAAAAGGAAATGGAGATTTCTGCTGACGAAGTACCATTTAAGTACTATGAAATTACTGCTGTATTTCGTGCTATATGCTACGTGATCGTCGAAAAATACAATGGTTTCTTTCTGCACTGTTCTTCTCTTATGTATGAGAATAATGCCTATATTTTCACTGCTAAAAGCGGTACAGGTAAATCAACCCACGCAAGTTTATGGAGAAAAGTGCTTAAAGATAAAGTCACGATGATTAACGACGATAAACCGATAGTCAGGTTAATTGACGGAGAGTTTTATATATACGGCACTCCGTGGGACGGAAAACACAGAATATCAAGTAACGTAAAAGCTCCGATTAAAGCGATTTACTATCTTCATCAGTCAAAGGAAAACAAAGTCGTCAGATGCGACGTGCTCTCTTCTGTCACTAAGATTTTATCCCAGACTGTTCTGCCAAATGATAAAAACATTATGAACCATCTACTCAATATGATTGAAAAACTCGTATCTGATATTCCTGTGTATGACCTGTACTGTAACATAAGCGAAGATGCTGTACATACAGCATTAAATTCTATTATAGAAATATAAAGAAACTAAAAAAGCGACGGAATTAACCGTCGCTTTAATTTTTATTTAGTCATAAAGAGTACGCCCAACGTATTAGGACCACAGTGTGAAGAAATAGTACAAGAAGCACGTGTTACATGTACTTCATCAAAAATATTCTTCTCAATAAGTGCATTCTTTACGCTTTCAACGAGTTCTGCATCGCAGCCTGCATGAGTAACAAAAGCTCTTGATGTATCTACATCACCGTATTTAGTGAGAATATCGTTAAGATAATCTATACAAACCTTATTAAACTTACCTCTGTATTTCTTATTAACGCCCATCTTACCTTTATCTTCGGTAGAAACCTCGATACAAGGTTTAAGTCCTAAAAGATTAGCACCAAAAGCCTCGATAGCTGAACATCTACCACCTGCAGCTAAGAAATCGAGTTTATCGATAACAAAGCTTGCGTGGCTCTTAGGAACCATTTCTCTGACAGCATCAGCAACTTCTTTAGCGCTTTTGCCCTGCTCAATAAGTTCAGCGGCTTTGATAACAATGAGACCTGAACCGGTACTTAAGTTACAGGAATCAACCACCTCTACCCTGCCGTCAAATTCAGCAGCAGCGAGCATAGACGACTGATGAGTAACAGAAAGACTTGAACCTAGGC
>JAFVVB010000193.1 GCA_017502425.1 Ruminococcus sp.
AACAACTTCAGGTACATCAAATCGTTGCCACTGTTCGTCGTAAACTATGCTGTCTTTTCTGTTTTCTTCCACAAAACCACCTCAGCACAATATATGCAAAGATGATGACTTTTAAAACTATTTACTGTTGCTCAGGAATATCAAGCTTTTTAAAATCATTTTTGACAAGGTTGATAAAGAATAGTATAGCAGCAACTAAAGCTATTCCCTCAGCGATTGGAAAAGCATACCATAATACTTCCAGCGAATTCTGAGCCAAGAAATACGCAGACGGAAGTAATACAACAAGCTGTCTCATAATAGACATTAGCATACTGCGCACGCCTTTTCCGACTGCCTGAAATAGCGTTGAAAACGAGATGCCGATAGCAGCAGGCACGAAACAAAGACTGATAATACGAAACGCTGGTACGCCGAGTTTAACGGTGAGTTCATCAGCTTCAAACAGAGAAAGTAGAAATGGTGATCCAAACTGGAACAGTAAGAACCCAAGCAGCATAATAATTCCTGCTACTGATAAACAAAGCTTGAGTGCACTATACATACGCTTTTTATTTCTTGCTCCGTAGTTGTACCCAATAATAGGAGAAGTGCCCTGAGATAAACCAAACACCGGCATAAAAACAAAGCTCTGGAGTTTGAAATAAATACCAAATACGTTTATATATGCTTCTTTGATAGCAGTTGTCGCACCAAAAGCGGAGATAATTGCGTTGATACCACTAACCATAACTGAACCAATACACTGCATAATAATCGCAGGGAAACCGACTATGTATATATTCTTAATTACTGTTAACTTAAGTTTAAACTTTCTTAATGAAATTTTCACTTCATGCTTTTTCAAAAACAGAATAAGAAGTATAAAAATCATAGAACACAACTGTCCTATAATGGTAGCAATAGCGGCACCTTTAACCTCGAGTCGAGGGAAAATCCATATACCATGAATTAACATCGGATCCAAGATGATATTGACAACAGCACCTAATATCTGAGTAATCATAGGAATAATCATATTGCCGGTAGCTTGTAGAGTTTTCTCGCCCATTACTGAAACGATAGCACCAACTGATACAATGAGTACTATTTGCAGATACTGTGTTGCATATGTAAGAATGGTTTCATTATCAGTAAATAATGCTATAAACGGTTTTGATGCAAAAATACCAATAAGAACAAAAAGCAACCACGTAGCAATAGCAATAACTATGCCATGAGTAGCAGCGTCACTAGCTTCATCAAAACGTCGTGCTCCGAGTCTTCTGGCAATTAATGAATTGACACCAACCGCAGTACCAACAGCAAAAGATATCATAACCATCTGTAATGGATATGCTAAAGATACCGCATTTAGTGCCTGCGGTCCTATCTGGGACACAAATATGCTGTCAACGATGTTATAAAGAGCTTGAATAAGCATCGAAAACATAGCTGGCAAAGACATAGACATCACAAGCGGGAACATCGCCTTGGTTCCCATTTTATTCATAGATTTCACTTCACTCAATTTAATACTTCCTTACCTTCCTTAATAATTTATATATAAATAAAATAATAGCTACACTGAAACATACCCCTGAAAAGTCAAGCATTACATCAGAAAATTGAGCACTGCGGCCTTGTGAAAAAAGCTGAATACATTCATCAATAAAAGCAACTGAAAATCCTGATATCAAAGTCGCAAAAGCAGACTTTTTAGCTTTTAAATCATAGGAATACATAGCAAAAAGAATAAGAGTTCCAAGAAGCGAATACTCAACAAAATGTGCACACTTACGCACAAAATTCTCAGTCAGCGTAATTGTAGTGCCAATTTTAGCTAACATAGAATTGATAAACTCTAAAACTGCACTACTATGAACAGAAGAAGTCGGCGCATCTAAAGCAGAATTCAGAAAAATGAATCCTATCATCAGAGCGCTCAATGAAGTTAATATAATTCTGACAGCAATACTTTTGCTAGTTCTCAAATAATCACTTCCTGTCCACTATACATTTTATCTTTTAGCACTTATGATGTCAATTGACTTTTTATATAAAACAAAATAGTATTGAATTCATTTTTTATTTAGTGTATAATGTTAAATAGGTAAATTTGCGCAAGTGTAATATGCAAAGTAAGTTTAATATATTCTTTACTATAAATAATATGAGGTGATTAGAATGAATTTTTATAAATATCTTTGTGTATTTCTGGTTTCTATGGTGCCTATCATTGAGTTAAGAGGTGCGGTACCTATCGGACTTAATCCTGAGTGGGGACTCAATCCTGCTTTGGTTTATGTTATAGCTATTATCGGCAACATGCTTCCTGTGCCATTTATTTATTTATTCGCAAGAAAGGTACTTATCTGGGGCTGCGATAAAAAATACATAGGAAAATTTTTCACCTTCTGTTTAGAAAAGGGCGAAAAAGGTGGCAGAAAACTCGAAGAAAAAGCCAGCAAAAACGGTTTATTCATAGCGCTAATGCTTTTCGTTGCGATTCCGCTACCTGGTACAGGTGCGTGGACCGGCACTTTAGCTGCTAGTATGCTAGACTTCGATTTTAAACGCAGTACACTCGCTGTACTTTTAGGCGTACTCATCGCAGGTATTATCATGGGACTTGCGAGCATCGGTGTTTTCGGTGCATTCAGCTCAATATTTCAATAACTAAACTAACCAAGGGTAGCTTAATATTAAGTTACCCTTTTATAGGTGAAAAATATGGAAAACATCAAAGTTGATATCGCTATCATCGGTGGCGGTGCTAGTGGACTAATGTGCGCATGCGTCGCATCCAAAAAGAGAAACAAAAGAATAGCTGTAATCGAGAGAGAAAATCGTGTCGGTAAAAAAATACTCATAAGCGGAAATTCAAGATGCAATCTGAGTAATCTTGACTCAAAAGCCATGCACTATGGTGGCAGTTTCGATAAAGGACTCGAATTTCTTTTAGAGAATTTTCCACCAAAAAAAGTGCTCACTTATTTTGAAGAAATAGGACTTATTGCTAAAGCTGATAGTGATAATCGTGTGTATCCTCTTTCCCGCCAGTCAAGCGCAGTGCTGTCGGTATTAAGAAATGAGATACAACGCAATGGTGTTAAAGAAATATGTGACACAGAAGTTATGGATATTACTAAAGTCGACAACAGCTATAAGTTAAGGTGTAACGATAAAAACATTTTTGCTAAGAAAGTGGTAATTGCTACTGGCGGTAAGAATAACTATGCCCAGAAAGTTGTTACTAATACATACTCATCTGCTATGAGTATCGGTCACAATATCACTAAACTGACTCCTTCCCTGTCACCTGTTAAGGTTAAAACAAACTTGCTGAAATCACTCAAAGGTATCAGAGCACAAGGTAGAGTCAGTGCTGTAATTAATGGAAAAGTAGCTAAAACCGAAAGTGGAGAAATTCAATTTGGCACTGACTATTTATCAGGTATATGTGTATTCAATTTATCTCGTATTCTGAATAGAGCGAAAAACGCTGAAATAATAATACAGCTTCTACCAGATTATTCTTTTACAGAAATTAACGATATGCTTTTTAAGAGAATAAAACTCTTAAATAATGAAAATGTACAAGAAATTTTCACGGGACTATTCCATAAAAACATCGGTATCGCACTACTCAAAACCAGTAATATCGATACATCGAAAAAAGCTATGTCTCTAAGTGAAAATGAAGTTAATACACTGGCACACACTATAAACAAATGGAAGTTTAAGGTTTTACCTAGTTCTGATTTTTCCAACGCTCAGGTAACATGCGGTGGAATAAATGGTAACGAGATAAATCCAACTACACTCGAGAGCAAAAAAGCTAAAAACATCTACCTATGTGGAGAAGCCATTGATATTGATGGCGATTGCGGCGGGTTCAACTTGCAGTTTGCGTTTTCATCAGGTATGTGCGTAGGAGAACAACTATGATACGTATAAACAACTTAAAACTGAAACTCTCGTATACTGACGACGATATAAAAAACGCTGTCGCTAAAGAGCTCAGAATTTCTAAAGAAAACATTGAAAACGTATCATTATTCAGACGTTCGATAGACGCACGTCATAAAAATGATATTCACTTCATCTCAACTATTGATGTAACTGTCAACAAAAACGAAAATGCTGTTATTTCAAAGTCAAAGTCAAAAAACGTATCAATTACTGATGAATATAAATACATACTGCCATACACAAAAGATTTAAAACAAAGACCGATAGTAGTCGGATTTGGTCCTGCGGGTATGTTCAGCGCTTTGATTTTAGCTCAGGCAGGTCAGAAACCTATCGTAATAGAACGAGGCGATAATGTTGATGAACGCACCAAAAAGGTAGATAAACTATGGAACGATGCAGTCCTCGATACTAAATCAAACGTTCAATTTGGTGAGGGCGGAGCAGGTACTTTCTCTGACGGAAAGCTCAACACAGGCACAAAGGATTCACGTGCAAGAAACGTACTGATGGAATTCGTAAAACACGGTGCACCAAAAGAAATTTTATATAATGCTAAGCCACATATCGGTACTGACAAGCTAAGAAACACAGTAAAAAGCCTCAGAAAAGAAATCATTCGTTTAGGTGGCGAGGTACGATTTAACACAAAGCTTGTAGGTATCAATCGCAACGGCTCAACAGTATCAGGAATCATCGTAGAAAGCGATAAAGGCTCAAAAGAAATTATCGAATCCGATAATGTAGTGCTTGCAATTGGTCACAGCGCAAGAGACACTTTTGAAATGCTAAACACACTTAACCTATTTATGGAGCAAAAGCCATTTGCTATCGGTGCAAGAATCGAGCACTTAAGAGAAAATATAGACAAAGCACAGTACGGGAATTTTTACAACAATGAACACTTAGGTGCAGCTGACTATAAAATGAATATCAGAGCTACTAACGGACGTGGTGTATACACATTCTGTATGTGTCCGGGTGGTATGGTGGTAGCTGCTCAAAGCGAGGAAAACACCGTTGTCACAAATGGTATGAGTAATTTCAAAAGAGATAACATAAACTCAAATGCTGCACTATTAGTTAACGTTTTTCCTAGCGATTTTGGTAGTGAGGATGTACTGTCTGGTGTTGAGTATCAGCGAAAAATTGAAAAAGCTGCATTCTTCTGCGGTGGTGGTAATTACAAAGCACCTATACAGAAAGTCGGCGATTTTTTAAAGAATAAAAAATCGGTTTCTTTCGGCGAAGTGCTACCATCGTATAGACCATCAGTAAATTTTGCTAAAACCGATGATTATCTACCTGAGTACATTTGCGATGCTATGCGTGAAGGAATAATAAAAATGGATAAAAAGCTAAGAGGGTTTGCACATCCTGATGCTTTACTCACCGGTGCTGAAACTCGCTCCTCTTCCCCTATAAGAATAAAACGTGGTGACACTCTTGAAAGCGTATCACTAAAAGGATTGTATCCGTGCGGCGAAGGTGCAGGATACGCAGGTGGAATCATTTCAGCTGCTGTTGACGGCATAAAATGTGCTGAACAAATCTTAATAAAAGCATAAAAAAGTCTCCCAAAACGGGAGACTTTTCTTTTTATACTTTTATGCACTTATTCAGATGCAACGAATAAATCAAGCATTCTTTCACTTTATAGTCCGTGCACTGCTCCATAGCATCTTTATATATTTTAAGCTGATTATGATATCTCGCATAAAGCTCACTCATATCGTCAACCTTATCGGTTTTATAGTCAACTACTATAAGCTTTCCATCTTCAACAAAAGCTAAATCGACAGCACCCTGAAGCACTATTTTTTCACCCTTGAGTTCATCTTTTAGCGTATCATCAACTACAAAGGCATCAACTTTCATAGAAAAGCGATACTCTTTTAATACCTCGTCGCTATTTAAACAGCGGGTTATAATATCACTGTTTATAAAACCGAGTGCTTTTTTTCTATCAATAGAATCAGCCTCAGCTTTAGATATATATCCATTTTCCAGTAGACTAGAAATTTCTTTTTCAATATCAATTCTTGCACTACTGAAATCAGAAAACTGCATAAATGTATGCATTGCTGTACCACGCTCGGCAGCACTTAATGTATTGTCACTCATAAAAGCAGGAGTATCAAGTACTCTATCAAAAGATTTTTCTGATAATTTATGCGATAGTTCTGAGGCTGAGATTTTTGACGGTATTTTAGAAAGAGCTGCTTTTTTATAAACATACTGAACCCTTTTTCTGAGTGTATCAATAACCTCATTATCTGCTTCACAAATGATATCTTCATCGCTTTCGATTACTTCATCATCGTCATCATTCACTTTTGTATCAACTATTTTAAACTCCATATCAAACTGAGCGTCACTATCAGGTGTGATATCACACTGAGCAAGCTCTCTGAGTTTTTCACAGTCAGGGTGCAACATAGCACACATAGTAATCCACTCGCTCAGTATACCGCAATTTTGGACAACAAAAGGTAGAATGCGTTTACTGTCAGTAAGATTTGAGGATATCTTTTTCAAATAAGTGGATAAATTTTTATGAGAAGAAATCAGAATCAGTTTCTGCTTAGCTCGGGTCATCGCAACATACAAAACTCGTAACTCTTCACTCATTTCGTCTCTTTTTATAGCGAGCTTTAACGCTTCTCGCGGCATAGTGTTGAATGTAGCGTTGAGTTTTTCATCCTTTTGCTTTATTGCTATTCCTAAGTCAGAGTGTAATAAAACATTAGAAGATGCATCGGATACGAATTTCTTATTTGTATTAGCGATAAAACACACAGGAAACTCAAGACCCTTACTTGCGTGAATACTCATCACATGAACTGCGTTATGAGAAGATGCAGTTACATCGACAGCGCCTGAAATATCACCATCGTTTTCTTTCAGACGGGCTATATATGACACAAATCGTGATAGACCTCTATTCCCTCCATCCTCGTAATTCTTGGCATATTCTTTCAAAAGCCTTAGATTATTTACGGAAAGTTCATTATCTTGTAACGCCGATGCAATAGAAAGATAACCTGTGCGCTCATAAATGGTGTTAATTAGCATGGACACAGGCATCGTAACGCTTAAATCACGATAGTATCTGAGCTCTTCTATAAAGTTCTTACACTTCACATCACCACTATCAGCTTTTTTCAGTACAGCAGAATACAAAGAGCTGTATCGTGAGTTACTTCTGATAGAGGCTAAATCATCAGGAGTAAAGCCGTAAACAGGACTCATCATAACGGAGAGTAGTTCTATATCCAACGCAGGGTTATCGATAACAGAAAGGAAATTAGTCATAACCATAATTTCGTGAGTTTTAAGAAAACTATAACTGCTATCACAGTACGCAGGCACACCGCACGCTATGAGTGTATCAACATATACTGGTGCGTACTTATTGGCATTGCGCATTAATACGGAAAAATCACCGAATGTTGCGTTTCTGTAAGTGTCACCGTCTTTTACCTGAAATCCTTCAAAAATCATACGATGAATAGTCTGAGCAATATATTTTGCTTCCTCTACACATTGGTCAGGATCTTCAATAGACGATAAATCGAGCATATGATAAGAAACAGAAGGTTCATCGCTTTCTTCATAAGAAGCACCACATTTAAGTGATTCAGTATCATCGTAGTCAATATCACCTACTGACGCAGACATGAGCTTTTCAAAGAAAAAGTTTACAGCATCAGTAACTCCTTTTATACTACGGAAATTCTTATCCAGATAGATTTTTGCAGGAAAAGACGGAGAGTTATCGTCATATATAGATGATGAATCTTTTCTTTTTAAAAACAGCTGTGGCATAGCCTGTCGAAAGCCATAAATACTCTGCTTGACGTCTCCAACGAAAAAGAGGTTTTTCTCATCATTACTAAGCGCTGAGAAAATCAAATCCTGAGCTTCGTTAGCATCCTGATATTCGTCAACCATTATTTCGTCGAATCTTAATCTCAATTTATGTGCAACTTCAGTAATTTCGTGAGTGTTTTCATCAACTAAAAGCTTTATGGTCCAATGCTCAAGATCAGGGTAGTCAGCGATCTTTTTCGTAGCTTTTAACTTCTGATAATTTATACCAAACTGTCTTACGCAGTTAAAAAGCTGATGAGAAACAACATAAAGATTTGCTATCTGTTTTTTTACTGTTTCTTCATCATACACAAACATATCCGAAAGCTTAGATACAGTATCTTTGAACATAGAACGATTATTCATCAGTTTAATCTTCAGCGGATCGTCCTTATACCCTTTAGGTGTCACAAAAGTACCTTTCTCAAACGAAGTCAAGGCAGCACATATATCATTTATCTTAGAGCTATTTATCGCGTCAGAAAGTCTACCTAAAAACTTTCTATCGCTATCAAATAAATTATATAAACTTTTATTTAGCTTTTCATCAAGCGACAAAATATCAAAAGAATCATTAATCAAAGATTCTAAGAATACACAAGCATCGCTAGCAAAATTAATGATAATTTTACTCCATACGCAAGTGCTGACGTCTTCAAACTCAGAAAACATCGAAAGTTTCTCATCTATCCATAAATCAGGAAAAGGATGAGAACGTAAAAACTCGTGGATTCTGAGTATATTCTTTTGCAAAAGAGAATCATCTTTTACAGAGCCAAAAGCTTCGACCAAATGGAAAAAATCAGGTTCGCCATCAGCATACATAGAATCCAAGGTCAGTTTCAACGCATCGTTTTTTATAAGGTTGAGTTCACTTTCATCGGCGATTCTGAAGTTACGCTCGATATTCAATATGTAGAAAAATTCTTTTACTACTGATGAGCAAAAGCTGTCTATCGTTGAAATATTAGCTTTTGAAAGCAGCGCT
>JAFVVB010000194.1 GCA_017502425.1 Ruminococcus sp.
AAACGCAAAAATTCACTGCTGTTGGTGGAAAAATAACGGAATATCATCAGAGACTTTTTTTACAAAAACAAAACTCTAATGATGAAGATTATACTTACATTCTTTCTGATAGTGGGATTATTACCACTAAACAAACTAAACCAGCTAATTTTGGAAACAGGAGAATTGCCAAAGCGTTTAGACATTTTACAAAACTAATTGCAGATGAAGTTCTGGAGATAAAAGAGAATAATTCTAATATCACCGATATTGGTGCATTATTTCAAATAGTCAAAAAATTTGAAGCGGCAGTAATGGTGGGAATTGAAGTTGATACGAATAAAGATGCGTATATGCTTTTTGAATCTCTAAATCATCGAGGCGTTCCTCTTTCTGCATTGGATTTGATTAAGAACTCTCTTATTGCACAAGCTGAAAATGAAGCTGATGCTGATTATGCATATGATCAATGGAAACAAATATTGAAAGATGTTGGGCAAGATGACTATTCTGTTCAAGAACGTTTCTTTAGACAGTTTTATAATGCATTTAGAGATGAACTTAATGCTCCTTATAAATCTACAGATAAGAAGTATTATCTTGGTTATTTGGCTACTCGAACAACTTTGATTGATATTTACGAGAAGATGATAAAGAATGACTACAGTGCTCTTTTAAAGAATCTCTCTGAAAAAGCAGTCAAATATTCAATTATAGTTAATAATACTGAAGAAGAATATGTTTATACACATAGTTTACAAAATTTAGCTCGAATTTCAGGAGCTCCATCATATTTGTTGTTAATGTATTTGTTAACTAACAAAGAAGAGTTGGATTTATCAGATAAAAATATTAAAGATATAGTAGATACTTTAATTGTGTTTTTTGTAAGAAGAAATTTAACAGACGTACCTAATACTCGTAAACTCACTCAGTTGTTTATAGATATTATTGCAAAAATAAAACTAGTACGAGGTAATGAAATAGTTTTAACTGTTAGAGATATGTTAAAGGACGTATCCGCAACAGATGAAATGTTTGAAGAAAAACTTCGTGGACCAATTTATGATGATAATCCAGAAGCTACACGTTTTGTTTTGTGTAATATTGAGGCTCAGCATCAAACTAAAGAGATATACTCAGATTTATGGTCTAGAGATACCAGTAATAAGTATGTTTGGACGATTGAACATATATTCCCTGAGGGAGAAAATATACCTGTTGATTGGATAAATATGATTGCTAATGGTGATAAGTTAAAAGCAATCCAAATTAGAGCTGACTACGTACATACTCTTGGTAACTTAACCATTACTGGATATAATCAACATCTTTCCAATATGTCATTTGAGCATAAGAAAGATAGAAAATCTAAAGATAAAACAAAGGATATTGGATATCGAAATGGTTTGTTTTTGAATAAAGATGTTGTGGTGGAAAATGAATGGACAGTAGAAAAAATAACTAAGAGAACAGATGAACTTGTGAAGATGCTTTTAGATATGTATAAGTGGTAAGGTTGTTTTGTGGCATTAGTGTACTAGAGCTAACCGTATTTTTGAAGTTATAAAACCAACAAAACTAAATAATAAATTGATTAGCACAACTGATGGGTAAAACCGTTGGTTGTGCTTTTATGTTTTCTTATTTAGCAACGAGACATCGCAAGTTCCTACTGCTACGCACGCAAAATAAAAGTCGCAACCGTATATACGATTGCGACTTTTTTGGTGGAGATGAGGAGAATCGAACTCCTGTCCGAAAACCTCGCCCCAAGGCTTTCTCCGAGTGCAGTTGATGTATTAACATTCCCTTAGCACAACGCCCAGCAACAGGCTTTGTGCTTTAGTAGCCTTTTATGTGTGACAGCTTAAAGGCGTGGGCTGTTCACATGAACCACTAATCGACGCTCAGCCTATTGCCGTGGTACTCAATAGGGGAGCGAGCTGCATTAAGCAGCTAAAGCAACTTTATTGTTGTTGTTTATTTTTTAAGTTAGAGCTTTTAAAGTGGTGCCCCACCACTACTCGCTTACCAAGGTTTGTGATCCCCGTCGAAACCTTTACATCCCCATGATAAAGGATAGTAAACATCAGATGCGTTGCTTTTCTTTCATAGCGCGTTCGATATCGCGTTTAGCGGCTTTCTGAGCCATAGCTTCACGTTTATCGTACAGCTTCTTACCTTTGCATAGTCCAAGCTCTACTTTGACTCTACTGCCTTTAAAATAAAGGGAGAGAGGGATGAGAGAATATCCGTCCTGTTTAGTAAGCCCGAAGAGCTTATTGATTTCACGTTTGTGCATCAAAAGCTTTCTGACACGCAAAGGGTCTTTATTAAAAATATTGCCTCTTTCATACGGACTTATGTGCATCGAGTTTACAAAAATCTCGCCGTCTACGATATTACACCAGCAGTCTTTGAGGTTTACTCTGCCTTGACGTAGAGATTTAACCTCAGTACCGCATAGCTCGATTCCTGCTTCGTATTTTTCCTCGACAAAATAGTCGTGAAAGGCTTTTTTATTTTGTGCAATAGTTTTTGTGCTTTCTTTCATTAAAGTTCATTCCTGCCTTCTAGTGCTCTGGCGAGAGTTACTTCGTCAGCATATTCAAGGTCACCGCCCACAGGAATACCATATGCAAGTCTTGTGACTTTGATACCCATAGGTTTTAATAGTCTTGAGATATACATAGCGGTGGCTTCGCCCTCAACGGTAGGATTAGTAGCCATAATAACCTCTTTAATACTATCGTCAGAAAGTCTAGAAAGAAGTTGCTTGATGTAAAGCTGGTCAGGACCAATTCCGTTGAGAGGGGAGATAGCTCCGTGGAGCACATGGTACACACCGTCGTATTCGTGGGTGTTTTCGAGTGCGATAGCATCTCTCGGAGTTTCAACCACGCAGATAACGGATTTGTCGCGAGTGTTATTTCTGCACACAGGACATAACTCCTGATCAGAAAAGTTACAGCATACTTCACAGTAGCGGATTTTCTCGTGAGCATCAATTATAGCGGTAGAAAACTCGTGTGCCTGATCTTTAGGCATATTCAGTACAAAGTATGCCAGTCGTTGAGCGGTTTTAGAACCGATGCCCGGCAAACGTTCAAATTGTTCAATGAGCTTAGAAAGTGGAGCTACGTTATAGCTAGCCATCAGAATAAACCACCCATTGCGCCTAAGTTAAGACCGCCAGAGATTTTTTCCATAGTTTCGTCTTTGTCTTTGCTTGCAGCACGGATAGCTTCGTTAACAGCAGCTATGATGAGGTCAGAAAGCATCTCAACGTCATCAGGGTCAACAACTTCAGGCTCGATGTCGATAGACTTAACTTCGAGTTCACCTGATACTACAACCTTAACAGCGTTGCCACCTGCAGTAGCCTCGTATTCTTTAGCGTTTAATTCTTCAGTAGCAGCAGCCATATCGTCCTGCATTTTCTGAGCCTGACGAGCGAGTTGCTGTAAATTCTGGGCACCGCCACCGCCGTAACCCTGTGGTAATCTTGCTTTCATATTTATCTTCCTTTCTTATTCTTCAATTACATTTACTCCTGAGCCTTTGAGATTAGCGATGAAACTATCAA
Source organism: Ruminococcus sp. (assembly GCA_017502425.1). Taxonomy (GTDB): domain Bacteria; phylum Bacillota; class Clostridia; order Oscillospirales; family Acutalibacteraceae; genus Ruminococcoides. The sequence goes on from JAFVVB010000194.1 coordinate 3,569, forward strand.
GTACATCGTCTTTTTTCTTTTTAGCCTCATTCTTTTTATATGGACCTAGTTTATAGGTTTTACCAGTTATTTCGGACACAGCTTTACGGATGTTGTCACGCTGTGAAGATTTTTTCAATAGCTGAAATGCGATTTCCTGATCAGTATCAATCAGCAGATAATCGCCGCTGACGTAAGCGTTAGAACCTTCAAACGCGGCAGAAATAGCTCGTGAGTACTGCTTGAGGTTATTGATAACTTCAGGCCACTCACGCATCTCAATAGCGTTTTGATAAATATCATCGAGGTCAACCTTAGTTTTTTGCGTCTGAGGTTTTGTTTCTATTGGTGGAGTTTGCTTAGGCACAGGCTCCTGTGGAATATTTTCTTCAGGTGCGCTTTCCTGTGGTGGAATAACCTCAGTTTCGTCAACAGCAACGTTAGCTGGTGGAGAAACTTCTTTTGGTTCTTCGGTTTTGATGACATCATCTGTTATGTCTGTTTTTGGTTTAGTT
>JAFVVB010000195.1 GCA_017502425.1 Ruminococcus sp.
ATCACCGATATTAATCACTGTATTTTCCTTCATGGTGCCTTTGTATGCATATAAAACTGTGTTGATATAAACTAAACCATCTGGCTGTTTTTTAAGCCATGCTGTATCACCAAAAGCGACAGTTCCCACGTAGGATACAGTTTTTGGGATATCAACATTTGCTAAGTTAGTGCAATTCTGGAATGCCCATTTTCCTATATGTTCAAGATTTTCAGGAAGTTTAAGCGTAGTAAGTGCTGTACAGCTAGCAAAAGTACTGTTTTCAATTCTTCTGACATCGCCGAGAATTTCTGCTTTCTTAAGTTTAGAGCAGCCTGAGAAAGCCGCAACACCTAAACTCACTACATTCTCAGGTATTTTAATTTCAGTAAGGCTGAAGCATGCGCTGAAAGCGTACTCACCAATATGTCTGAGAGAAGAAGAAAGACTAACTTTAGTCACATTTTTACAGCCATAAAAAGCCTCGTCGCCTATTACTTCTACCGAATCAGGAAGCGTAACCGAAGTAAGTCCCGTGCAACTTCTGAATGCTTCGTCACCGATTGATTTCACAGTAGCAGGAATGCTAATCTGAGCTAACTTCGAGTAATTTTCAAACGCTCTGTCCACGATAGCGACAGTACCGTCTTTTATAGTGATTTTAGAATCCGCAGGCATAGCGCCTATATATGCATATAAAATATTACCTGCATAAACCAATCCTTTTGGATGATTTTCAAACCAATCAGTACCGTAAAAAGCGTTTAATCCAATATATTCAACTGAATCAGGTATAACAATGTCAGCTAAACCGTAATTATTATTAAAAGCATTTTTAGAAATACTGACAGTTGCGCTATCAACAGTAATTGTAGTACCAAGTGGAATCTCACCTTTATATTTATACAGAACGTTATTAACGTATACAACACCGCTTGGTTTACTGTTATACCACGGTGTTCTTTCAAAAGCTCCATCACCGATTCTTATAACAGAATCAGGAATAGTGATATTCTTAAGATTTGTGCAACCTGAAAAAGCTTTATCCCCTATACTTTTAATACCGTTTGGCAGTACAATCTCTTTTATTCCCTCATAATCATACAGCGCATTATTTCCGATACCGCTGACTTTATACCCATCAATCACTGAGGGTATCGACAGCCTAGTAGCATTACCTCTATATCCAGTAATCTGTGCAGTGTTATCAGGTAACACATTATAAGTATAATTCATATATGTGGCCGCGTTACTGCTAAACGGTGTAAGCATCAACACACCGATTATCAAAGATAAAACCACTAATAAAGCTAGTATTCTCTTCATAGCTATACCTCCCATAATAAAACTAATTGACACCGTTATTTTACCACTTTTATTTCTTTCTAACTATTAGCAAACGTCATATATTAGCACTATAATTTTTGTGCATTATGCCATCAACGATATGTGTAAAATAAAATAATCAGAGCCACCGAAGCAGCCCTGATTATGAAGCTATAAATTTACTGATTTATTCTACGAGTTTTTTCTGAATCAAAGTCGCATCAAGTACGGTTACCACATTATCATTATCAACATCGGACACATATCCCACCTCTGATTTATGTGATACGTACACCTCACCAGACGGCATATTTTCAAGCCCTGCTATGTGTCGCTGGATACCCGTAGTATCAGTGATGCTTAACTTCTTATCACGGTCATAATCTCCCACAGGTCGGGTGTTTTTATAACTCGCTAGTCTTTCTTCAAGTCTGTGATACTTATCCACATCATTTCTTAAATCGTAAAGGTCGTAGAATCTGTCTTTATTATAGTCATAAACACCGTAACCGTATGTAAAGTCAGTATATATCGCAGGACTTTCAATAATCAGGTCACCGAAACGAAAACCTATTTCAGCATCCGAGCCCATAAGCGAATTTGCTGTTACTATCGCATGGGAAAGGTTCCCTTTTTTATCCACCTCTCCTGCTCTTTCAGCATAGGTGTATTCGTTGAATCTAGGATTGAAGGTATCAATGTATTTCATATGAACCTTAGATATATAGTTCATTCTGGTGACAAAATCATATGCTGAAACTTTTTCGATATCCTTACGTTTAATAGCAACAACGCTGATACCGTTATTATGAACAAGGTCGATGTGCTCAACATCTTTGAGCACTTCATTTAAAAGCTTCTGATGCAACTGATCAAAGTACTCTTCAAGTCTTTTATACGCACCGCTTATATCGTCACCAAAGTTTTCATCAAGATCGCTGATAGTTGTATCACTACCCTCAACCTCAAAACGCACATTTATAAAATCTTCGTTTCTATAACCGCCCATATAAAAACGCAAAGCCCCGCCGACTTTCAAAGAAATCATATCAATCTCATCAAACGTCGACATCAGAAAGAGGTCATCATCGTTTATGATGCCTTTTTCATACGCATCTACCATTTCGTACATAGTGCCATCAGCAAAAATCACAGGCTCAGGGCGTGCTGATTCAATGATATAATTACCAACCACTATATTAACCATATCACATGTATACATATAACCACTGACAGCATACTGCGTAACGTACTTGTTTTCTGACAGCTCCTTCATGTAGTAAATCAAGACAGCATTTTTCTCAATCTTATCGTTGTCATATTCAACTCTGACAGCTTCCAAAAACTCATCAGTAACCTCATCGTAAAGTGCAAAAGCGCTGATAGATGCACATGAACACAGTATAACGAGAGTAAGTAATAACGCTAATATCTTTTTCATAATTCCGCCTCCTAAAGCCAAACGAAGGATAAAAGCTACGTAAACTACCTGTTTACTATAAAGCCTGAAATGTTTTTATTTCTTATTAAGAATATTAATAAATAACCTTCTATTAATAAAATGCTCCAGACTATAAAAAGGTTTCACACAAAAATAAAAAAACAAAAAACAGCAGAATCACGACGTGTGGTTCTGCTGTTTAGTTCTTAAAAAGAATATTAATGCTAGAGATTAAATCTCAACGCACTCAGCTTTGAGACCTTCAGGAAGGTCAGCTTCAGCAGCTGAGATAAGCATAGTGATGTTAGCCTGAGCTTCCTGTGAAAGAGCGTCGAGCTTCTCAACGAAATCAGCAATGCCGTCTACACCGTCAGTACAGATTTTGAAAGTAGAATCAACGAAAATGTCAGTAACGTCATAGTTACCAGCACAAATACCGCTGATAAAACCTAAAAGCATATTATAGCCGTTAATACCGTAAACGTCTGTATCAATAAGTCTTGCCTTATGAGTTACATCGTATGTAAGCTTAGCGCCTTTCTCGATAACAACAACGTTACCCTGAGATTTAGCAACAGCCTCATTAGCAAGCTGGATAAGTTTTTTTGTTTTGCCTGAGCCTTTTTTACCAATAATTAATGTTACCATAATTATATAGCCTCCTGTGTTTAAAAATTAGATAGATTACTGTAATCTCTTTTCGAGCTCTGCTTTTGCATCCTCGTAACCCGGCTTGCCAAGTAAAGCAAACATGTTCTTCTTATAGCTTTCTACACCAGGCTGGTTGAATGGGTTAACACCCAGCAAGTAACCTGAAATAGCGCATGCTTTCTCAAAGAAGTAAATGAGGTAACCAAGCTCATATTCGTTCATCTGAGAAAGTGAAATAACGATGTTAGGAACACCACCGTCGTTATGAGCAAGCACAGTACCCTCAAAAGCTTTTCTATTGACAAAGTCCATAGTTTTGCCGGAAAGGAAGTTGAGACCATCAACGTTCTCTTCGTCAGTGCCTAAAGTGATCTCCTTCTTGCACTTATCAAAGAGCACAACAGTCTCAAAGAGATTGCGTCGTCCGTCCTGTATATACTGACCCATAGAGTGTAAATCAGTAGAGAAAATTACACTAGCAGGGAAAATACCCTTGTTATCTTTACCTTCTGACTCACCGTAGAGCTGCTTGAACCATTCGTTCATCATAGCAAAGCCAGGTTCATAAGAAACTAAAACTTCGGTTGACTTACCCTTACGGTACAAAATGTTGCGGATAGCAGCGTATTTGTAACAGTCGTTAGTCATAAGGTCATTATTGTCAAATTTATCCTGAGCGTCTTTAGCACCAGCCATAAGCTGATCTAAATCAGCACCTGATACAGCGATAGGAAGAAGGCCTACTGCTGTGAGTACTGAAAAACGTCCGCCTACATCATCAGGGACTACGAATGTTTCGTATCCTTCTTTATCAGCGAGCTGTTTTAATGTACCCTTAGCTTTATCAGTAGTGCAGTAAATACGCTCTTTAGCGCCTTCTTTACCATACTTTTTCTCGAGTAATTCGCGGAACACACGGAAAGCGATAGCAGGTTCAGTAGTAGTACCTGACTTAGAAATCATATTGATAGAAACGTCTTTTCCCTCACAGATTTCAATAAGCTCAGCTAAAGCAGTAGAGCTGATAGAGTTACCAGCATAGTAAATCTGTGGTGTGTCTTTACAAAGGGCGTTGTAGTTAGGTGAGTTAATGAACTCAATAGCAGCACGTGCACCTAAGTACGAACCGCCGATACCGATAACTACGAAAACGTCGGTATCCTTTTTGATTTTTTCAGCAGCAGCTTTAATTCTAGCAAACTCTTCCTTATCATAGTCAGTAGGAAGTGTGAGCCAGCCGATAAAGTCGTTGCCGAGTCCCTGTCCTGTGTGGAGTGCTTCGTGAGCAGCTTTAACCTGTGGTGCAATACCTACGTATTCTTCCTCGCTCACAAAGCCAGCTAAATGTTTATCACTTAGTGTAGTTGGCATTAGTGATCCTCCTTTTGGTAATTCCGTAAAAGAAATATAACTACTTCTAGTTATATTAATGGCTACATTATACAATAAATTGAGTTTTTTTGCAATAGAAAACACATTTTCTTTAGCTATTTAAAGTAACGATTTTAGAGCTCAAATTTTGTGCAATGTGTCACTGCTCAAATCTCTCACATCGCTACCATAGATGTAAAAAGCTCAGACAAAACAGCAGAAAATGTCATTTTTTCGACTTCATTCTTCGTCACTACGTCAAATGATGCTACTTCTTTACCGTCTAAAGTATATGATATAGTTCCGACTTTCTGATTTTTCTTTACAGGAGCATCGACACTTTCGTCAATCTTCTGATTGATTTTCGCATCTTTGGCACTTCCCTTTTTAAGCACCACCGAATTCATTCCACTACACTCAAGCTCTACGGATTTATCCATACCACCGTTTACTTTAATATCACCGAGTTTATTTGATTTTCCGTCAAAATTCAATACCTCAAAATTTGCAAAACCGTAATCAAGCAGTACACTCGCATCTTTGAATCTCTCAGTACCGGTATCAGATCCCAGCACCACCGCTACTAAACTCATGCCATCACGAGTAGCAGTAGCTGATATACACGAACCCGCCTGTGATGTAGTTCCTGTTTTGAGTCCCGTGATACCATCGTATGATTTTAGTAGCTTATTAGTGTTTACTATCTGGGTTTCTCCGCCACGCAGTTCATCTATCCATATAGTTGTGTAGTCAAAAATCTTCTCGTGCTTTATCAGCTGTGCCGACATCAACGCTACATCATACGCTGTGGTGATATGACCTTCCTCGTCTAAACCGTTACAGTTTTTAAACACGGTATTTTTCATATTGAGTTCTTTCGCTCTTTGGTTCATTAATGCCACAAAATCACTCTCGCTACCGCACAAATGCTCAGCAAGCGCTACTGCCGCATCATTTGCTGATGCTACCGCAGTGGCTTTTATCATCTCATCTACCGTCATCTGCTCCCCTACTTCAAGCCATATATCAGAGCCACCCATGGATTTCGCATGTTCAGAGGTAGTAACCACATCATCATATCCTATCTGACCCTCATCGATAGCCTCCATTATCAGTAGCAGAGTCATTACTTTTGTTATCGATGCACACGCACGTTGTTCGTTAGCATTTTTCTCATAAAGAATTTTAAGACTGGACGGTTCAATCAATACCACCGACGGGGATGATACATCCGTATCACTCAAAGCAGAACTTTCAGCAGTTGCAAAAAATGGTACTAGAAGAAGCACCAGCAAGATAGAAACAAATCTTTTTATAAACATAAAAAACGCACCTCTTTCATTACTACAAAAGTATGAAAAAGATGCGTGTTCTATTCTTATTTTAATCAATCAGACAGACTGCATGAGCAGATATACCCTCTCCTGCACCGGTAAAGCCCAGATGTTCTTCAGTAGTAGCCTTTACATTGACCTGATTTTTATCAATTTTACATGTATAGGCGATATTTTCTCTCATATTGTCTATAAAAGGCTTGAGTTTAGGAGCCTGTGCGATTACAGTAGCGTCGATATTCACGATAGTGTAGCCTTCTTTTTTAAGAAGTTTAACCACTTCTCGTAAAAGCACCATGCTATCAGCACCTTTGTATCTCTCATCGGTATCAGGAAAATGATATCCGATGTCTTTAAGTGCCGCAGCTCCCAAAAGTGCATCCATAATAGCGTGCAAAAGCACATCGGCATCTGAATGACCGAGCAGACCTTTAGTATACGGAATCTGCTCTCCGCCTAAAATCAACAGTCGGTCCTCAACCAGCTTATGCACATCATAACCATGTCCTATTCTCATAAGTATGCCTCCTTTATTTTCTTTTAAAAGATTCTTTTTAAGAATTATGCTCTCTCGCTTTCAGGATAGCTTCAGCAAAAATTATGTCAGGTTTAGTAGTCAGTTTAATATTTTCGGCACTACCCGTCACTATCTCTACCCTTTCGCCGAGTGCTTCCACCATAGAGCAATCGTCAGTAACCGATAACCCCTTTAACAAAGCGTTATCGATAGCTTTAAGATACAGCTCTTTTTCAAAAACCTGTGGTGTCTGTACTGCACGCAACACTGCTCTATCGGGTGTAGAAGTAATAACATTTTCGCTATCCACTACTTTTATGGTATCAGTAACCGCAGTACCCAAAGTAGCAGCATTACACTCATACGCACGCTTAACAACCTTTTTTATATCTTCGTTTTTGATAAGCGGTCTTGCACCGTCATGAATAGCAAAAAAACGAGCATTCTCTGAGCACGCATACACTCCGTTTTTAACGGATTCATCTCGGGTTTCGCCACCGCTCACTACTGCCTTAACTTTAGTAAATTTAGTGGCAATATCTTTTATACTTTGCATATCGATTTCTCTGCACACTACGACGATTTCATCAATAACATCGCAATTTTCAAAAGCACTAAGAGTGTGTTCAATAGTAGGTCTGCCGCAAAGACTGAGAAGTTGCTTAGAAACGCTGAGCCCCATTCTCGTAGAGTTGCCTGATGCGGCAATAATAGCACTGGTAAAATGTTTCATACTGCACCTATATTTTATCCGCAATACATAAGGGTACTGCGGATAAGTAAAATAAATTATACGTTTTCTAAAGCCTGCTTAATGTCAGCGATGATATCATCAACGTTTTCGATACCAACAGAAAGTCTGATCATATTAGGCATAATACCAGCATCTAATAACTGCTGGTCGTTGAGCTGGCGGTGAGTAGTAGAAGCCGGATGAAGCACACATGTACGTGCATCAGCAACGTGCACAACGATTTTAGCAAGCTTCAGTGCTTCCATCATTTTAGCAGCCTCAGCTTTGCCACCTTTTACTCCGAATGAAATAACACCGCATGTGCCCTGAGGCATATATTTTTTAGCGATTTCATAGTACTTGTTTGATTCAAGACCAGGATAGTTAACCCAGTCTACGTTCTCGTGGTTTTCTAAAAACTGTGCTACTTTCATAGCGTTTTCACAGTGACGAGCCATTCTTAAATGAAGTGTTTCAAGACCTAAGTTGAGCAAGAAGCCATTCTGAGGTGACATCTGTGTACCTAAGTCACGCATGAGGTGAACTCTGGCTTTAGCAATATACGCAGCTTTACCGAAATGATCAGTATATACTACACCGTGATATGTTTCATCAGGAGTAGTAAGCATTGGATACTTACCGTTATTCCAGTCAAAGTTACCGCTATCAACGATACATCCGCCCAGTGCTACCGCATGACCATCCATGTACTTAGAAGTAGAGTGCACAACAATATCAGCACCCCACTCAAATGGTCGGCAATTAACAGGAGTAGCAAAAGTGTTATCAACGATAAGCGGACAACCGTGCGCGTGAGCACATTTTGCGTACATCTCGATATCAGTAACATCTAGTGAAGGGTTAGTCAGAGTTTCAGTAAACACAGCTCGTGTATTTTCTTTAAAAGCATTATTCAACTCTTCTTCAGTGGCAGAAGGCTCAATAAAAGTAAACTCGATACCAAGGTCTCTGAGTGTTTTATTAAAGAGGTTAAATGTACCACCGTAAACAGCAGCAGCACAGATAACGTGGTCACCTGTTTTACAGATATTGGTGATAGAAATGAGCGACGCAGCCTGTCCGGCAGAAGTCAGCATAGCACCAACACCGCCTTCTAACGCAGCGATTTTCTTTTCGACCCAGTCTAAAGTAGGGTTAGCAAGACGAGTGTAGAAAAATCCGTCAGCTTCCAAATCGAAAAGCTTGCCCATTGTTTCAGCACTATCATAAGCGTAAGTAGTGCTCTGTACAATCGGAATAGTTCTGGATTCGCCGTTTTTAGGCTCATATCCAGCCTGTACGCATAGTGTATCAATATTCATCTAAATCAACCTCCAAGTAAGTTTTCAAATAAATCTTTCAGCAGTTGCATCACATAGTCAGTACCTAAAACAACCAAAGCTATAAGTATCAGAAATGCTATCAGCGACAGCACCTTTACGGTGGTGCGTTTAGCGCTACTCATAGTAGTTTCTTCCTGATTACTGAGTTTTTTCTTATAGTCGTCAACATCTTTTTCGACCACTTCTATAACATCTTCTACTGATTCACTATCAAGTCCTACGGATTTTAAAACACCGTAAGCTTTAGGTATAGCAGAATAAGGTACTTCAATAGCAATATTTAGAAGCTTTGCATCGTAACCGGTGACAGTCTCGTTAGTCACACCTAATTTGCCGTACTGTTTCTCAACATATGGAATCTGCGCATCACTTAGTGCACCGCAAATCATACTACGCTCAACGCCACCGACTACACACAGCAAAACCGGTTCATTTATATCTTTAATCTCTTTATACTTTTTATTACATTCAGTGCAAACTTTATTTTCACCGTTATAAAGTTTTTTGCAGGAAGAACAGTACTTCATACAAACACCTCTTTCGTATTGAGTATTATCACAGATAATATATAAATATATCACACATAAAAAATCTTTTCAACAAATAAATAAAGCGCTGAGCGTTATTTTCCGCCCAGCGCATATATATATTTCTAATTTAGAATTATTATTGTGCTTTCACCTGATAACAGGTTGTATCTGCTGACCTTTCAGCGCATACTCCACAGATTCCGGTATCAAATCAAAATGAGCGACCAGAGAGTTCGGCTTATTTATTGGGTCATCCTGAGAAAATGGCACAAAATACACGTTTTTTGTATTCAGTAATCTTCCGATATTCTGTGCCGATGCTGAAAGAGCATCATTAGTCGCAACACACAGCACCACCGGGCGCAGTATTCTTAAGTGGGATTTCACCGCCATAGTAACCGCGGTATCAGTAATTCCCCAGCTGATTTTCCCGAGAGTATTCCCAGTACACGGAGATACAACGAGCACATCACACATCTTTTTCGGTCCGATAGGCTCAGCCATATTTATCGAATTCACTATCTTTTTTTCAGTCATATTTTCTATCTCTTCTATAAAATCCTTCGCCTTTCCAAAGCGGGTATCGGTACTCGATGCGGTTTCTGACATTATCGGTAAAACATCGTAGCCCATATTAATAAGATTTTTCATTTCTCTTATCGCTTTTGAAAAGGTACAAAAGGAACCGCACATTGCGTAGCCTACGCATGTTTTCGACACCTGTCATCCTCCTCAAGCATATTGGTAATCGTATTTTTTATAATAATACCTGCTGTTTTCGGCGTGGCTTTTCCCGGTAAAGAGAGCGCGTGTATTGCACTGATTGATTGCCTGAATGCAGATTCAAAGTCAACTCCTCCGGGATACGACGCAAGATCTATCACTATCGCACTTTTAGCGATGTGTGAGAGTAATCTTGAGTCAAAAATCAAAGCAGGTACGGTATTGAATATTAAATCAAAAGGCTCAGCATTTATCAGCTGTGACGTATGAATCGGTGTGTAATGTTTCGTGCTTATCCACGCTAAATCGCTCTGCTTTCTGGCGCTGACTGTCACCGATGCGTTTAGTTTACTGAGCATATCAGCGAGTGCCTTTCCTATTCTGCCGTATCCACACACAAGACACCTGCTACCATTTATGGTGCCTTCAAATTCACGCATGGCGATTTCAAGCGCACCTTCTGCTGTTGCGACAGCATTCAATACTGCAAACTCTTCTCTTTGAGAATAATCAAAAACCAAATCTTCGTTTATTTTAGGTGCACATTTCAAAAGCTTATCTTTAAACGATGTGAATATCTTTTTACCTTGCATAGCAAAAACTAGCCGGTCATCAAATTTTATATCTTCTGATGACAAAGGGGCGTTTAGCTTATCTCCTTTTATACACGGAAGCGGCAATACTATAAACTCGCTACACAGCGACGCTTCGACTACATTCGTGATTTCAATATCCGAAAAAGATGAAAGTTTGTCAAATCCTCCCAAGGTCACTTTCATGCCGTCACTTAAGAAAGCATTCGCACAGTAAAGCTGTCTTTTATCGCCACCTATTATCGCTACGCTGTTATACACTATAACTCTCACCCTTCAAAAATATTACACCATATTTTATGTAGTAATTATTAAATGGTGAAATAAAAAGAGCAGACAAGTCTCCTTGTCTGCTCTACACTTAAGCCTATATTATTTACAGCCTTTGCAGCTATCCTTGCACATAAAACTTGAACAGTCAGTACACTCTACTTTAGTCGGATTCGGCTCATGAGTAGATACGTTGATGCTTTCAAGTGAACAGTAATTCTCTTTATTGTTGTGGAATTTACAGTTGTTTACTGTGCAGTGGATACTGCGGTTTGCATAAGTGTTTTCCATTACTTCACCTTCTTTTCATACTGGCATAATTATATGCCACTGTTAGTATTAACATTTTCATAAAACTTATTCGTAACATAAAACGAAAAAAGAAATATCATAATATAGAGGTGATAAAATGAAAATAGTGTTTTTTGTGATTTTAGCTTTTTTAGCAATAGTGGGAATATCACACATAATTTTTGAATTTTTCTACCATTTCTCAAAAGTCAAAAATGATAATACGACTTTGCTGTACATTCCAGACCCAAAAAATACTGCTGACATCGAATTCTCACTAAGAAGCGTTATTGCTAAATCGAAGAAACTCGGTAAAAACTACGTATCAAATATCGTTTGTATAAACGATAAACTAGACGAAGACTTTAAACTCCAACTGAACATACTGAAAAGCGAATGCGAGTACTTAGAAATTATGTCATTCAAAGATTTCATAAAAAAAGCAGGACTATGACGTCCTGCTTTTTCTTTAGTTCTTTTTACGAATTAAAATGATAGGTGTGGTTTCGTGTCCCTGACCAGTAGGATTATCTCTGATAAGACCTAAAAGCTCTTCCTCGCTGAGGGTAATATCGGAAGAATAGCCTAAAATCTCCTGACCTAAATCATTAGCGTCAACGATCATACATGACATACCGAGCTTTTCTTTGATTTCATCGCACACACCCGATGGGTTCTCAGGGTTTTCGATACCGATATCACGGTACTCACTCCAGATATGGTCATAAAATCCATCAAGACCTGCTACTTCCTGACCTACGATTTCATAGAACACACCTTTTTTACCAAAAATCTTACACACACCGCCTGCAAAAGAAGCCCATAGTACTTTGAGTAAACCGGCTTTTTTGATAGCGTACTGCATTTTTATAGTTTCGCCAACGCCGACACCGGTGTCAGGGTGAGAAGCAAATTTAGATAAAAACTTAGCCCAGAAGCCGATTTTAAGTTCATCACGACGAACGACACGGTTCTGACACAGTGCGATAATCTTCTCAGCAGAAGAAACAATATCACCCTCCTGATACAGCGGTGAAACGTATTTCTCAAAAATGTCAATGTAACTCTCGCCCTGTTTTACGAAGTGAGTTTTTATAGCATGGCGCATATATGTGACGCCGTTAACTTCTATCTCAACGTTTTTGCCTTCGTTTGCAATAAATTCCATTTTTCTCCCCCAAAAGTATATCTTTATTTTTAACAATATGTTATATTATAAAACACATAGTATAAAATTTCAATGCTTAATATTATTTTTCTTTTTGGGAATTATTATGAACAATAAAAACGAACTTTATGAATTATGCGGTCAGGTCGAAACAGTCGTATACAGAAACGAGGAAAACGGCTACACCGTAATAGAGCTTTCAGGAGAAGACGAGATGATAACCGCTGTGGGCACTATGCCTTTAGTAAATGTCGGTGAACAGCTCAAGCTCTACGGTACATATAAAAACCACCCATCATACGGCCAGCAGTTTTCTGCTACCGTGTGTGAACGAAGTATGCCTGAAAACCTAGACGGTATACTGAAATACCTTTCAAGCGGTGCTATCAAAGGAGTCGGTCCTGCTACCGCCCAGCGTTTGGTCAAAGAATTCGGTTTTGATACTCTTTCGGTTATGGAAAACGACCCTAAAAGAGTGTCTAAAATCAGAGGCATATCTTTAGATAAAGCTATGGATTTCAGCGACCAACTCAAAAAAGTGGTTGGTATCCGCGAACTCATGGCATATTTATCAGGATTTTCCATCGATGCAAAATGCGCCGTTTCCATATGGAAATGTTTCGGTAATCAATCTATTGGGTACATAGAGGAAAATCCGTTTATCTTATGCGATGAAAATATGGGTATTTCGTTTGACACAGCTGATGCTATCGCTAAACATCAGAATCGCTCATCAGACGATAAATTCAGAGTCAGAGCAGCACTGTGTCACGTATTGAATCATAATAAATTAAACGGTCACACGTGTTTACCGAAAGATAAACTCATACAAGTCACGTCGAATCTCATAGAAGTAGAACCTGACTGCGTAAGCGCATCACTCAAAGATATGGTTGAAGACGGTACTTTGGTTGAAGAAAGATTTATCGATAAAGATTTCATCTTCACATCAAGCATGCATCAAAGCGAGAATTACATCAGCGCCCGACTTCAGATGCTCATGCGATATCCTGCTATGAGGATAGAAAATGTTGATGAGAAAATCGCTAAAATAGAAAAAGAAGAAAATATAACTTACGCAGAGCTTCAAAAAAAAGCAATCAGCGAAGCTCTCACTAAAGGTATGCTCATTCTTACGGGTGGTCCGGGCACTGGAAAAACCACTACGTTAAATGCTATCATCAGACTTTTAAAAGAAAATGGTCAGAAAGTATGTCTTTGTGCTCCTACGGGACGAGCTGCTCAGCGTATGAGTGCGGTCACTAATGAAGAAGCTAAAACTATTCACAGACTTTTAGAAGTAACTTTTGATATAGAAGAAAAGCCGATATTCAAGAAAAACGAACGCAATATGCTAAACTGTGACGCCATCATTGTAGATGAGGTTTCGATGGTTGATTGTGTGCTTTTTGAATCACTTATGA